>JAJYGW010000104.1 GCA_021790615.1 Actinomycetes bacterium
GCGGGAGCCCTGCGAGACGGGTGGCCGGGTGGGTGATCCGGTGGACGCCCGGTGTGCCCGCCGCGCGCCGCAGCCCGGGGTAGCGCTCGTCGAGGTGGACGTCGGTGAGCTCGCGCACGAGCCTCCCGACGAGCTGCGCCGGCCCGGCGGTGGGAGCCGCGGGGGTCGGGGTCGGCCGAGTGGGGGGTGCGGGCCCGGGCAGGCCCTTCGCCGGGGTGGCCGCGGTGGCGGGGGTGGCCGCGGTGGCGGGGGTGGCCGCGGTGGCGGGGGTGGCCGCGGTGGCGGGGGTGGGAGGCCGAGGGACCTCCGTGCGAGCAGGAGGGGCCGCCATCCCAGGGGTGGTGGCAAGGCCCGGTGTCCGAGGGGCGCTGGCAGGAGCCGACGCCCGCCCACCCTCGGCGGCGAGGGCCTCGCCCCGGCGGCGCAGGAGATCCGCCGCTCGGCGTGCCCCGGAGCGGGGCGGGGTGTCCGGCGAGCGAGCGGGCACAGCTCGACCCTACCGCCCGGCGCGGACAGCCCTCGGTTCTGAGGGCCGGGGGTCGGGCCGGCCGGGCCGAGCACACCCACAGGTTCGGGGGGATCCGGGTGGCGCTGGCCGGCCCGAGACGCGTCGCGGCCTGGCGAGCGGACGCGGGCCCAGATACCCACCCCCGGTAGGCTGGACCTCGCCCAGGACGACCCGTACGGCGGCGCTCGGTCGCGAGGGCGAGAGGAGCATCCGATGGCCGGTTACGCAGATCACAAGACCGACGTCATCCACCGTCTCAACCGGATCGAGGGGCAGGTGAAGGGGCTCAAGCGCCTCGTCGAGGAGGACCGCTACTGCGTGGATGTCCTGACGCAGATCGCCGCGGTGACCAAGGCGCTCCAGGCGGTCGGCCTGGAGCTCATCGACGACCACCTCTCGCACTGCGTCGCGGAGGCGGTGGCCGCGGGTGGCGAGACCGCGCAGGCGCGCGTCGCCGAGGCCGTGACGGCCATCACCCGCCTCGTTCGCGCGTAGGCCATCGTGCTGGCGACCACCCTCGGATCGGTCCTCGGGGCGATCGGGCGCAGCCTCGAGGAGGCGCTCGCGATGTTCGGCGCCACCCTGTGGGCGCTGGTGCTCGGCTTCGGGATCTCCGGCGCAGTGCAGGCCTTCGCGTCGCGAGCCGGGATGCAGTCGCGCCTCGGCGACCACGGTCCGGCGTCGGTCTCGCGGGCGTCGCTCTACGGGATGGTCTCGTCCTCGTGCTCCTACGCCGCGTCGGCCATGGCGAAGAGCCTCGTCGGCAAGGGAGCGGACTTCGTCGCGGCGATGGTGTTCATGTTCGCCTCGACCAACCTCGTCGTCGAGCTCGGGATCGTCCTCCTCGTGCTGATCGGCTGGCAGTTCCTCGTCGCGCAGTTCGTCGGCGGGATCGTGATGATCGTGCTGCTCGTGCTCGCGGGGTCGCTCTGGTTCCGTGGGCGGGCGCTCGCCGAGGCGCGAGCCCGGGCCGAGGCGACGACGGGCGAGGCTTCGGCGCCCGCGGTGGGTCACTGTGCCCCCGCCTGCCACGAAGAGGTCGCCACCGCGGCCCCACCCACCCCGGCCTGCCACGACGAGCCTGTCACCACCGAACCCGCTCCGGCCTGCCACGACGAGCAGCCGGCGGGGGCGGCGACCGCCCTCGGCGCGGCCTCGCTCGTCGCAGAGCCGGCGCAGCCCGGTGCCTGGCAGCGGATGCGGACGCTCGCCGGGTGGTCGGACGCCGCGCGCTACACCCTCGCCGATCTCACCATGCTCCGGCGCGAGCTCGTCATCGGGTTCCTCGTTGCCGGGGCGCTGTCCGAGCTCGTCCCCACCTCGGTCTGGCAGGCGGCCTTCTTCGAGGGGCACGGGGCCTGGACCACGCTCGAGAACGCGTTCGTCGGGCCGCTCGTCGCGATCCTCAGCTTCGTCTGCTCCATCGGCAACGTCCCCCTTGCCGCTGCCCTCTGGCACGGGGGGATCGGCTTCGCCGGGGTGCTGAGCTTCCTCTTCGCCGACCTCGTCACCTTCCCCTTGCTCCTCGTCTACCGCCGGCTCTACGGGTGGCGGATGGCGCTGCGCATGCTCGGGGTCTTCTGGGGGGTGATGGGGGTCGCGGGGCTGGCGACCGAGGGACTGTTTCGCCTCTTCGGAGCGGTGCCGACACACCGGGGTGCCGCGCCGGTGGCGCTCGGCTGGCACCTCGGGTGGACGACCTGGCTGGACGTCGTCGCACTCCTCGCTTTCGCCGGGCTGGTCGTGCTGGCTCGCCGCCAGCACCGCCTCGGGGGCGGCGGCGCGTACGCGATCGACCCGGTCTGCCAGATGCAGGTGGAGCAGGCGAACGCCCCCGCGACCGCCACCGTCGGCGGGACCCGGTTCTTCTTCTGCTCCGAGCACTGCCGGGACCGCTTCCAGGCCGAGCCATCCCGCTTCGCCGCGAGCCCCGAAGGGGCATCGGACCCCCGGGAGGTGCAGGTGCCGACGCCGGGTCGGTAGCGTGGCCAGGGCGCCTGGCGACGAGGCCCGGCGCGTCGGGACCAGCGGGTCCGAGGAGGTCGAACGTGGCGCTGCGTACGCTCGGTGGCACCGGTATCCAGGTGAGCCCCTACTGCCTGGGGGCGATGATGTTCGGGGCGTGGGGGAACCCGGACCACGACGAGTCCATCCGCATCATCCACCGGGCGCTCGACGCCGGCATCAACTTCGTCGACACGGCCGACGTCTACTCCCGTGGGGAGTCCGAGGAGATCGTCGGCAAGGCGCTCGAGGGGCGGCGCGACTCGGTCGTGCTCGCCACCAAGGCGCACGGGTCGATGGGCGACGACCCGAACATGTCGGGCAACTCGAGGCGGTGGCTGGTGCGGGAGGTCGAGGCGAGCCTCCGGCGGCTCCGCACCGACTACATCGACCTCTACCAGATCCACCGGCCCGACCCGACGACCGACATCGACGAGACGCTCTCGGCGCTCTCGGACCTGATCCGGTCGGGCAAGGTGCGGGCGATCGGCTCGTCGACCTTCCCGGCGGAGCAGATCGTCGAGGCGCAGTGGGTCGCGGAGCGGCGGGGCCACGAGCGGTTCCGCTGCGAGCAGCCGCCGTACTCGATCTTCGTCCGCGGGATCGAGGGGTCGGTCCTCCCGACGTGTGCACGCTACGGGATGGGCGCGATCGTCTGGAGCCCGCTCGCCGGAGGGTGGCTCACCGGCCGCTACCGCAAGGGCCAGCCACCGGACCTCGGGGTCGGGCGCGCCGCCCGGATGCCCCAGCGCTTCGACCCGGCGCTCCCGGGCAACGCTGCCAAGCTCGACGCGGTGGAGGCGCTCGTCGCGATCGCCGACGAGGCGGGCTGCTCCCTCACCCACCTGGCCATGGCCTTCACCATGGCGCACCCCGCGGTCACCTCGGCGATCATCGGGCCCCGGACGATGGAGCAGCTGGAGGACCTCCTGGCGGGGCGATCGGTCGTGCTCGACGACGCGGTGCTCGACCGGATCGACGAGGTCGTTCCCCCCGGCACCAACCTGAACGCAGCGGACGCGGGCTGGAGCGCGCCGGTGCTCGGCGAGCCGGCTGCACGGCGGCGTCCGATCGGCGAGCGCACCGGGGACTGAGCTCGGGACGGGCCCCGGAGGGATCGGCCTCACCGCCTTGGCGGACTGACCGACCTGGGCGCCATGGCGGAGGGGTCGTCACCGCGGACGCCTCGCCCGTTGCGCCTTGGCGGAGGGATCGG
>JAJYGW010000285.1 GCA_021790615.1 Actinomycetes bacterium
GCACGACGACATCGCCGAGCTCGACCTGTCGCCCGACGCGGCCGCGTCGTTCCGCGCCGAGGCTACCGACCTGGTCGAGCGCTATTTCGCCGTCGAGGACCCGCGTGCCGTGCACGCGATCGGCGTCGAGCTCGACCTGCGAGTCGCTGTGGACGGGATCGAGATGCGAGGCATCATCGACCGCCTCGATTACCTGCCCGGAGGCGACCTCGTCGTGGTCGACTACAAGACCGGGCGGGCACCACGGCCCGAGCACGCCCGCTCCCGGATGGTCGGGGTCCAGTTCTACGCGCTCTTGTGTGAGCAGATGCTCGGTCGCCTCCCCCGCGAGATCCGGCTCGTGTACCTGCGGGAGCCCCTCGTCGTCGTCGAGTCGCCGACGAGCCAGACGATGCGGGGGATCCGCCAGCGTGCCGTGGCCGTGTGGCGGGCGATCGAGCGCGCCTGCGAGCGCGACGACTTCCGGCCGAGCCCGTCACCGCTCTGCAAGAGCTGCTCGTTCCAGCGGTACTGCCCGGCGTTCGGTGGGAACCCAGACGAGGCCCGCGCCGTTGCGGGCACATCGGTACGCGCCGCGGTCGGAGCCGGTGCCGCGGCCGATTAGCCTTCGACGACGATGCTCCACCGCCTGGTCCACTCCTTCGACGACCGCGTCGAGTCGCTCGTGGTTCCCCTGCGCGGCCGCCGCTGGGCCGATCGTGTCTTCTACACCGCATCGGCACTCGGCGACTTCGGCCTCATCTGGGTGGCGTTCGCCATGCTGCGGGCCCTGCGTGGTGGCAAGGCGAACGAGCGGGCGGCCCTTCGGGCCGTCTCGGCGACGGGTATCGAGTCCGTCCTCGTCAACGTCCTGCTGAAGTCCCTATTCAGCCGGGGACGGCCCGAGGAGCAGCCGGACCACCCACTCCCCGTCCGCCAGCCGCTCTCCTCGAGCTTCCCGTCCGGCCACGCCACTGCCGCGTTCTGCGGAGCGACGCTGCTCGCGGACGGCGACCCGCTCGCGCCGGCGTACTTCACGACAGCCGCAATCGTGGCCGCGAGCAGGGTCTACGTTGGTTTGCACCATGCTTCTGACGTCGTCGGAGGCGTAGTCGTCGGGCTCGGCCTCGGGCAGCTCGGCAAGGTGATCGTCCCGATGCGCACCGGCGCAGCACCAGCCTGTTCGTCCGGGTTGCGTCCAACATCGAGGAGCAGGAGGCAGAGATGAGCGTCGGCATCGTCATGGGGAGCGACTCCGACGAGGGTGTCATGCGCGCGACGGCCGACGTTCTCGACGAGTTCGCAGTGGCCTGGGAGATGAGGGTGCTGTCCGCACATCGGACTCCGGACGACGCCATCGCCTTTGCCCGCGAGGCGCGCGGGCGCGGCATGCAGGTCATCGTCGCCGGCGCCGGTGGCGCCGCCCACCTCCCGGGCGTCCTCGCAGCTGTCACACCTCTTCCCGTGATCGGTGTCCCGATCTCGTTGAAGGTCCTCGACGGTCTCGACTCGCTCCTCTCCATCGTTCAGATGCCACGCGGCATCCCGGTCGCGACCGTGGCCGTCGACGGCGCGCGCAACGCCGGGCTGCTTGCCATACGCATCCTCGGCGTCGGGGACCCGGCGATCTCGACCGCCATGCTCGCCTTCCAGCAGCGCCTCACCGCCGAGGTGCGCGCCAAGGACGCCGCGCTCCAGGCCCGGCTCGGCGGCTGACCTCGCCGGTGGCACGAGACGTAACGCTCTGCGAGCGGCTCGGCTTCGAGCGCGACGCGAAGGTGCTCGTGGTCTGCTGCGACGAGCTCGGCTTCTCCCACGCGTCGAACGTCGCCGTCTACGACGCGCTGCGCACGGGCTCAGCCACGTCCGCTTCGCTCATGGTGCCCGCACCGTGGTCTCGTGGCGCCGCGGAGGCCTACCGGGGCGAGGACGTCGGAGCGCACCTCACCCTCAATGCAGAGCTCGATCTCTACCGCTGGGGACCCATCACCCAAGCACCCTCCCTCCTCGACGGAGATGGCGGCTTCCCCCGCACGGTCGAGGACGTCTGGGAGCACGCAGACCTCGACGAGGTGCGCCGCGAATGGCGTGCCCAGGTCGAGCGGGCGATCTACTGGGGCTTCGACATCAGCCACCTCGACGTCCATCTCGGCGGAGTCGAGCTGAAGCCGGAGTTCTTCGACGTCTACGTCGAGCTCGCAGAAGAGCTTCGCCTCCCCGTACGCCTACCTGGCGCGGAGGAAGAGCCGCGCGTCGGTTTCCCCTTCCGGGCGCTCGCTGCAGAGCGCGGCATCGTGGTGCCGGACCGGGTTGTGACCCTCGCCGGGCTCGCGGCCGGCCCGTCGTCACTGCTCGACGCGCTGCACCTCCTACCGAGCGGCGTGACCGAGATCCACGCGCACCCAGCGATCGACACACCCGAACTTCGGGCGGCGGCGCCGGACTGGGAGGAGCGCGTCGGCGAGCGACGGGCCCTGTCCGACCGCGGGACGCTCTCCGGCGCGCTCGCAGCCTCCGGTGCCCACCTCGTCGGCTACCGCACGCTCCGCCAGCTCATGCGAGAGCCGGCGCCAGATGGACGACCACCGAGTCCTCGTCGGTAGCGGCGGCTCAGTAGTAGCGAGGCACGTAGGCCCCACGACCCATTGCAGCGCTCTCGAAAGGATCGACGGAGTCGTCGACGTCGCCGCGAACTTCGCGCACCCAGACGAGCCGCTCCTTCAAGAGCCGCTCGACGCCACCTTTGAGCGTGCTCGACGATATGGCGCACGAACCGCATGCGCCTTGGAGCTGGACCTCGACGATCCCGTTCTCGTAGTCGACGGATACGACGGCGAGGTCGCCTCCGTCCATCTGGACGGCCGGGCGCATCATCTCGACAAGACTCTCGAGCGCCGACCTCCGCTGCTCGATCTCGTCCTCGCCTAGTGCGGCCGCGGGCGAATCCGATGCGGGCGGCTCCGACGCGGGTGGTTCGTCGACGTCGAGCTCAGCCCTCGCACCCACCTGAACGTCCTCGAGATCCTCCGGGGCTGACGAGACTTCGGATGCCCCCCCGGTCATGCCGCTCGCCGACACGTATGCCAAGGGTGGGGTCGGCACGAGTGCCGGCTCGTCCCGGCCCGAGCCGTCCTGACCTGTCCTCGACATCTTCTCGTCCGTCCGCGGAGGCGCGGCGCCATGCCCTACCTCTCGCACCCGTTGCCTGCTTAACAATCTGCTAACGCGCATTGGACACCATTCGAGTCTCCGGCACGACGAGAGCACCTAGGATGCCCGTCGTGCAGCTCGTGATCCTCGCCGCGGGACATGGCCGGCGCTTCGGGGGGCTCAAGCAGCTTGCCCCTGTCGGCCCGAACGGCGAATCCATCATGGACTATACGGCGCTCGCGGCAATGGCCTGCGGCTTCACGGGCGTCGTCGTGGTGGTGCGCCAGGAGATCGAAGACGAGGTTGCCTCCCACGTCCGTCGGCGCTGGCCAGCGCACCTAGACGTGAGGTATGCCCGGCAGCCGCCCGTGCCGGGCACGGCGCAGGCCGTGCTCTGCACGCGACCTCTCGTCGACGGTCCCTTCGGAGTGGCTAACGCCGACGATCTGTACGGCGAGGCAGCGCTCAGGCTCATCGTCGAGCACCTCGACGCGCACGGCGGAGCATCCGGCGAGACGCTCGACGAACGCTGCCCTGCCGATCGCCACCTCCTCGTGGCGTACCAGCTCGCCCGGACGGTGCTGTCGGGAGCGACGGT
>JAJYGW010000059.1 GCA_021790615.1 Actinomycetes bacterium
TCGTCCTCGTCGAAGCCGAGCCTTCGGAGGTTGTTCGCGTAGTTGGGCAGGCCGGCATAGACGCCGACATAGGCCCTGCCAAGCTCGCGTGCATGGGCGGCGTCGTCAGTCTCGACCGCGGCCTGCTCGACGCAGAGCAGCGGCCCCGGGCCGAGGAGGGACCTCGCAAGCGCCGTGTGCTCAGGTGTCACGAGGTAGGGGTGCGCGCCGTCGGCTCGCCTGCCTGCGAGCGCCAGCATCCGGGGTCCGAGCGCGGCGAGGAGGCGCGGCGGTGCGGTCGGCGGTCGTTCGGCGGTGTAGGGCGAGTGGTCCAGCCCGTCGAGGTAGGCCGCCATCGCTGCGAGCGGGCGGCGGTAGTCGTGACCGCGGAGCCCCCCCACGAGATGCTCGTGGCTCACCCCCAGCCCGACCAGGAGCCGTCCGGGAAAGGCCTCCTCGAGCGCCTTGGTCGCCTCGGTCATCGCGACGGCGTCCCTGGCCCAGATGTTGGCGATGCCGGTGGCGCCGACGAGGCGCGTGGTGCTGTCGAGCAGGAGGGCCAGGTGGACGAAGGGGTCTCGCCCGGCGACCTCGGGCAGGAAGAGGGAACCGTAGCCGAGCTCGTCGAGCTCCGCAGCGAGTGCTCGGGCGCGACTCGACGGGGCGACGTCGAGCGCCCCGGTCCAGATACCGACCGGCCCGAGCCGGGCGCGAAGCGCCGCCAGGGTCTCGGGACTGGAGAAGGTCTCCGGCCCGGTATCGGTGCCCTCCTCCGTCGCCGGGCCGGATGCGGCGCCCGGGACCGGTCCGGACCCGGAGCCAGGTGCCGGCGGCTGTGTGTTCATGGTTCCTCCGATCGGCCGAATCCACTGTCCTTCGGGCTCCAGAGCTCGTCGACCAGCCCGTACGCGATCGCCTCGGCTGCGCTCAGCGAGCGGCCGGCCGCCAGGTCCGCCTCGACGTGCTCGAACGGCCGCTTGGTCGCCAAGGCGAGGCGGGCTGCGAAGGCCTCCACCTCCTCCTGGTGTTCCCGCGCGAGGCGGGCGAGCTCGCTCGCCGTGCCGGTCAGGGACGTCGCCCCCGTGGCGAGCCGGAACCGAGCGTGCACTGCCGCACGGCGCCACGAGGCGGCTGCGAGCACCCCGACGGGCGGTCCGCAGACACTGCCGACGCAGGTTGCATGCACGGGGACCCCGAGCAGGTCCATCGTGTCGATGACCGCGAAGGCGGCGGCGAGGGTGCCGTCCGGGCAGGACAGGTGGAGCTCGACGTGCTCGTCCCCCTCGGCGTCGAGGGTCATGAGCGAGAGTGCGACCTCGCCCGCCAACCGGTCGTCGAGCACGCCGTGCGCCAGCACGACGCGCCGCTTGAACAGCCGTGCACGCGCGAAACCAGCCATCTCCTCCGGGCCCGGTCCGCCCCCAATCGTCACGACGCCCCCCCGTTCCCCCGCCCACTCGGGGGGCTGGCCCCGCCGGCCTGGGCCGGGACGTCCTCGAGCTGCCAGACCAGGCGCGCGCCGATGGCGGCGACGTAGCGCTCGAGGGTGGACAGCCTCGTGTCGAGCGAGCCGGCCTCGAGCCGTGCGACGGCGGACTGCGACGTCCCCATGCGGGCGGCGACCTCCGTCTGGGAGAGACCCAGGTCGGCACGGCGCGCGCTCAGCGCCGCGGCGAGCTGCTGACGGCGGGCTGCGATCTCCGCGAAGCCCGGGAAGACGGTCGGGTGCCGGCGCTCGTTCATCGGGTGCTCGCTGCCCGGGCCGAGGCGTGGACGGGCGCGCGGCGCACCGCCGCGCCGCCGGGCGCGCGGTGGGCCGTACTGGGGGCGGGTGGACGGCGGCCGGTGGCGTCGGCGGGCGTGCGGCGCGCCATGCCGGTTATGCTATCGCAGACATGAGATAACCCCGGAGGGGTGGACGTCTCCACTCGCAGGAGGTGCCGTCTGGAGGGCGCGGACGGCTCCACCCGTGGGGGGGCGACGCCCGGAGAGGAGTCATGGTGACCATGGCACGCTTCGTCCCGACCGTGCTCGAGGCCTCGGCGGCGGGGGAGCGCGCGTTCGACCTCTACTCGGCCCTGCTCCGGGAGCGGATCGTCTTCCTCGGCCAGGAGGTCGACGACCAGATCGCGAACCTCATCATCGGCGAGATCCTCTTCCTCGAGGCCCAGGACCCCGAGCGGGACATCTGCCTGTACATCAACTCGCCCGGCGGGCTGTCGTACGCGGGTTTCGCGATCTACGACGTGATGCAGCACGTCCGGCCCGACGTCTCGACGATCTGCGTCGGCATGGGGATGTCCGCCGCGGCGATGATCCTCTCCGGCGGGGCACCGGGCAAGCGCCTCGCGCTCCCGAACGCGAGGATCATGATCCACCAGGGCTCCGCCGGCGCGCAGGGTGCGCCGCGCGACATGGAGATCCAGCTCCGCGAGGTGCTTGCGAGCACCCGGCGGATGGCGGAGATCATCGCCCACCACAGCGGTCGCAGCGTGGCGCAGGTGCAGGCCGACATCGACCGGGACTACTTCATGACCGCCGAGGAGGCCCGCCGGTACGGCCTGATCGACGAGGTGCTGGAGCCACGCCGGGGCATCGCGGCCCGGCTGCTCGCGTCGATCCCCCCGGCCGCCGAGCCCGAGGCCGTCGGCGGAGGAGCGCCACGAGCGCGGGCGGGAGAGCCGACCCGGGCTCGGGCGTCCTCGCAGTCCCTTGCCCTCCGTGGCCACGCCGGTCAGGCCCCCCTGGCCTCCGCCAGGTGCCGCCACGACGGATGACGGTCGCACCAGGGGGCGGGCGCCGTCACCTCAGAGCTTCTCGAGGACGGCCTCCGCGGACGAGACCGTGACCTCGCCGGGGTTCGACTCGACGTCGAGCGTCTGCACCACGCCGTCGCGCACGATCGCTGCGTAGCGATGCGAGCGCTTGCCGAGGCCGGCCGCCGTCCCGTCGAGCTCGAGTCCCATCGCTCGGGTGAAGTCCCCGTTCCCGTCGGCGAGGAGCACGATCTCGTCACCGACGTTCGAGGCCTTGCCCCAGGCGGACATGACGAACGCGTCGTTGACCGCAATGCAGGCCACGGTGTCGGCGCCCTTCTCGCGGAGCTCGTCGGCGTGGACCAGGAAGCCCGGCAGGTGGTAGTCGGTGCAGGAAGGCGTGAACGCGCCCGGCACGGAGAACAGCACCACCGTCCCGCTCCCGAGCACCTCGCCCGTCTGGGCGGGGACCGGACCGTCGGGGGTCACCCGCATCACCTGGACGTCCGGTAGGGCCTCACCTGGGGAGATCGTCAACGTGGCTCCTCGTCTCTCGTCAGCTCCCGGCGGCAGCGTTGCCCCCGGGGTGTCGGGCTGCGCTCCGGACCGACCGATCAGCCGACCGACCTGCAGCGCCTTTCCAGCATGCCAGTGACGCGGCAGCTCGGCCAGTGACGCGGCGGTCCGGCCGGCCGCGGACTGGGAAAGGGCCGTCTCGCGCCCGTGGCGATAGGCTTCGCCAGTGGAGATCTCCCAGGGCCTCGAGTTCCTCCGTGACCATCACCACGCGGCGCTGGTGACCCGCCGGAGGGACGGCGGCGTTCAGGTCTCGCCCGTGGTGGCGGGGCTGCTGGAGGGGGGCTGGGTCGGCATCTCGACGCGATCGGGCCTCGCGAAGGCCCAGAACCTCCGGCGCGACCCTGCCATCAGCCTCTGCGTCGTGAGCAACGACTGGTTCGGTCCGTGGGTC
>JAJYGW010000174.1 GCA_021790615.1 Actinomycetes bacterium
CCATGGTCGAGGGCTACGACGCGGTCGCGGTCGAGAGGAAGTGGCAGGAGCGCTGGGCGAAGGAGGGCACGTACCAGGTCGAGCTCGACGACCCCCGGCCGAAGTCCTACGTCCTGTGCATGTACCCCTACCCGAGCGGGAGTGCACACCAGGGGCACGTGCGGAACTACGTGTTCGGCGACCTGAACGTCCGGTACCGGACGATGCGTGGCGAGGCCGTGCTCAGCCCGTTCGGGTTCGACTCCTTCGGTCTCCCGGCAGAGAACGCCGCGATCAAGACGGGCATTCACCCGAGGGAGTTCACCGACGCGCGTATCGCGGAACTGAAGGAGAGCGTCCTCGCGCTCCTGGCCGTCTACGACTGGCGCCGAGAGGTCCGTAGTCACGACCCCTCCTACATCCGCTGGACGCAGTGGCTCTTCCTCCGGCTGCTCGAGGCGGGGCTGGCCTACCAGGCCGAGGCGCCGGTCAACTTCTGTCCGGGCTGCCAGACGGTGCTCGCCAACGAGCAGGTCCTCGCCGACGGGACGTGCGAGCGCTCCGGCGATCCGGTGGAGCGGCGCAGCCTGCGACAGTGGTTCCTGCGTATCACCGCCTACGCAGACGAGCTCCTCGCGGGCCTGGACGACCTCGACTGGCCGGAGCGGGTGAAGGTCATGCAGCGGAACTGGATCGGCCGTTCGGAGGGCGTGGAGCTCGAGCTCCCGGTCGTCGGTGCGGACGGCGTCTCGGTCCGGGTCTTCACGACTCGTCCCGACACGGCCTTCGGGGTGACCTACGCCGTGCTCGCGCCGGAGCACCCGCTCGTGGACGTGCTGACCACGCCGGAGCAACGCGAGGAGGTCGAGGCGCTGCGGCGAGAGGTTGCGCGCCGCTCGGACGTCCAGCGGCTCTCGGCCGATGCGGAGGGCGCCGGGCTCGACAAACGAGGTGTTGCCACCGGTGGCTTCGTCCGCAACCCGGTCACGGGCGGCGCGGTCCCGGTGTTCGTGGCGGACTACGTCCTCATGGCCTACGGCACCGGTGCGGTCTGGGCGGTGCCCGCCGAGGACCAGCGGGACTACGACTTCGCCAAGGTGAAGGGTCTCCCGGTCGTTCGCACCACGGCCCCGCCCCCCGACTTCGTCGGCGAGGCGTACGTGGGTGACGGCGTGAAGATCAACAGCGGCTTCCTCGATGGCATGACCGTCGCCGAGGCGAAGGAGGCTGCCACCGAGTGGATCGAGCGGGAGGGCGTGGGCCGTCGGGTCGTCAACTACCGCCTCCGGGACTGGCTCGTCTCGCGCCAGCGCTACTGGGGGTGTCCGATCCCGGTCATCCACTGTCCTGTATGCGGGCCCGTCGGCGTGCCGGACGCCGAGCTGCCCGTGCTCGCACCGGATGACGTCGAGTTCCTGCCGACGGGTGAGTCGCCCCTCGCCCGCCACCCGACCTTCTCGGCGGTAGAGTGCCCGCGTTGCGGGGGGCCGGCGCGGCGAGAGACCGACACCCTCGACACGTTCGTCGACTCGTCGTGGTACTTCCTCCGCTTCACCGATCCCTGGGCGATCGACGAGCCCTTCGCTCCCGAGGCGGCGTCCACCTGGATGCCGGTCGACCAGTACATCGGGGGGATCGAGCACGCGATCCTCCACCTGCTCTACGCGCGGTTCTTCACTCGGGCGCTCTCGGACCTCGGGATCGCGCCGCCCGAGGTGCGCGAGCCCTTCCGCCGGCTCTTCACGCAGGGCATGATCCGCATGGACGGGACCAAGATGTCGAAGTCCAAGGGGAACCTGATCGCCCCGACGGCCTACTTCGCGACGGTCGGCGCAGACGCCCTGCGCCTGTTCCACCTGGCGGCGGGACCGCCCGGGGACGACCTCGACTGGACCGACCAGACGGAAGAAGTCGTCGCCGGCTGGGGGCGCTGGCTGGCACGCGTGTGGCGGCTCGCGCTCGAGGCGCCGACTCGGGACGGGGCGACCCCAGTCGGCGCGGAGGCGGCGCACGACCGGGCCAGGGCGGCGGGCTCCTCTCCCGAGGCACTCGCGCTGCGACGGCTCACCCACCAGACGATCGCCCGCGTGACGGACGACCTCGAGCGATGGTCCTACAACACGGCGTGCGCGGCACTGCGAACGCTCACCAACGGCTGCTACCACGCGCTTGCCGGCGAGGCAGATCCCGACGGGTCTTCGGCGGGCAGCACGACGACTCCGGCCGGGGACGCTGGTGACACCCCGGAGCGTGGGGCGGCTCGCGGGGCTGCGCTCGCGGAGGCGACCGACATCCTGCTGCTGCTGCTCGCCCCGATGGCGCCGCACTTGGCGGCGGAGGCGTGGGAGCGGCGCAACGGGAGCCATGTCCACCTCGAGCCCTGGCCGGTCGCCGATCCCCACCTCGCAACCGCGCCGACCGCCACCCTCGTCGTCCAGGTCGACGGCAAGGTCCGGGACCGCCTCGAGGTGGACAGCGGCATCGGCGAGGAGGAGGCGATCGCCCTGGCGCGACGCTCGCCGCGGGTCGTCGCGGCGCTGGCAGGCGCCGAGCCGTCGCGCATCGTCGCCCGACCGCCCCGGCTCGTGAACCTGGTTCGCTGAGCGCGTCCTGAGGGTCCGGCCGGGCTGAGCTGGTCGGCCAGGTCTCGCGGCGGCGCAGCGTATCCTGAGCGGGTCATGTTCGACACCCTGTCCCATCGCCTCGAAGGGATCTTCACCCGCCTCCGCGGCAAGGGGCGCCTCTCGGACGCGGACGTCGACGAGGTGCTGCGGGAGATCCGCGTCGCGCTGCTCGAGGCCGACGTCAACCTCGCGGTCGTGCGGAGCTTCGTCGAGCGCGTCCGCGAGCGCTGCGTCGGGGCGGAGCTCTCCCAGGCGCTCTCACCCGCGCAGCAGGTCATCAAGTTCGTCCACGAGGAGCTGCGCGGGGTCCTCGGGGGAGAAGCCCTCCGGATCACCTACGCCTCGCAGCCGCCCACGGTGGTGCTGCTCGCCGGCCTCCAGGGCGCCGGCAAGACGACGACGGCCGCGAAGCTGGCTGCCTGGTTCAAGCGTCAAGGGCGCCACCCGCTGCTCGTCGGCGCCGACCTGCAGCGTCCGGCGGCGGTCGAGCAGCTCCGGGTGCTCGGCGCGCAGGTCGGGGTGCCCGTCTGGAGCGAGCCGACCGACCCGGTGGACGTCGCGGCGCGGGGGCTCTCGGAGGCGCTCCGCAGGGGCCGCGACGTCCTCATCGTCGACACCGCAGGACGGCTCGCCGTGGACGAGGCCCTCATGGACGAGGTCCGGCGGATCTCCGAGGCCGTGCACCCGCACTACACGCTGCTCGTCATCGACGCGATGATCGGCCAGGACGCCGTCGGTACGGCCCAGGCGTTCCACGAGACCCTCCGCCTGGACGGCGTCGTCGTCACCAAGCTCGACGGGGACGCGCGTGGCGGGGCTGTGCTGTCGGTGAAGGAGGTCGTCGGCGCGCCGATCGCCTTCGCCTCGACCGGCGAGAAGCTCGACGACTTCGACACGTTCTACCCCGACCGGATGGCGGACCGGATCCTCGGGATGGGCGACGTGCTCAGCCTCATCGAGCAGGCCGAGCGGACGATGGACCGGGAGTCCGTCGCGAAGTCGGCTGGCCGCCTGATGGAGGGCCGGTTCACGCTCGACGACTTCTTGGAGCAGCTCCAGCAGGTGCGCCGCCTCGGCTCGCTCGGCGGCA
>JAJYGW010000153.1 GCA_021790615.1 Actinomycetes bacterium
AGCACATGAGGGGCGGGGCCGCGGCGACAGTGACCTGCTTCCAGCCCGGCGGCACTCCTGAATGGCGCGCGGGCCCGGACAACCCGATGGCGGAGGAGGGAGTAGGGAGTCAGCTGGCATGAGATGGACAAGACCCTCCAGCTCGGACCGGGACACTGCTGCCTGCACGACACGCACGCCTTCGCGGGCCGTGACTCCAGCTGCCGTCGGGCCGGCCGGGGGGACCGGGTCGGGGGGGAGGGGGGGGAGGCCCGCAAGGAAGGGCGCCGCGCTGGCGCCCTTCCTTCCGGTGGTTCCCCTTGGGCTCCGGAGACCGGGGCCGAGGACTCGTCAGCCGGCCGCGAGCGCCTGCTGCATCTGGGTCACCTGGGTCTGCGGGATCGCGAGAGGCCCGCCCAGCACCTGGATGGACGTCGTGATGCCCGCCCCGAGGCCACCGGGCGACGTGCCCGCCGTCTTCAGGACCGCAGCGGTGTACTGCCCGACACCGGCCTTCGGCCCCTCGGTGAGAAGAAGGGACTCCGAGCTCTTGCCGGCCAGTGCCGCCGAGCCGAGCGCGTCCGACCAGTACGCGCCCTGGGCGACGAGGACGGTCGAGTCGTGCCAGCCCAGCCGCTGGCCCTCGAACAGCGCGAGATCGGCCGCGCTCTCGGTCCCGTCGGCGCCCGCGATGCGGAGCACCGAGATCGGCTTGCCACCGACGTTCAGGGCCTCGATCGAGGTGACCACCTGTGGCTGGAGTGCGAGCTGCCCTCCGAGCGCCACGACCTGGGTGATGCCGAGCTTCGTGAGCTCGGAGGTCGCCTGCGGCCCGAGCGCGTTGCCCGGCGTCAAGATCACGGGAAGCTTGTACTCGTACGCCATCCCCGCTGCCGCAGTTGCGTCCTGGAAGTCCTTGTCCGCCACGACGATCGCAGTCTTCTGCGTACCCGACGGAGCAGTCGTCGTCTCGTTGCCGGTCGTCTGGTTGTAGGTCGGCTCGGTCGAGTAAGCGCCCGCCACCGACGGCAACGCACCTGTACCACTACCTGTGATGTAGCTGTCGATCGCTGCAGCGGTGTCGTCGGCGGTCTGTCCGGAGATCCCGCTGTAGACGGTGATGTCCTTGCCGGTCGGCGTCGTACCGCCACAGTCGTAGGCCGGGGTGGACTTCAGCGCGTTGATGTCCGCCTGGGAGACCGCGAGCAGACCACCCACTACGTAGACACGCTGAACCCCTCCGAGCTTCAGCGCTGCGAGCGTGCTCGCGTCGAGGCTCGTCGGTGCCGTGATGAGCACACCCGTGCCCAGCTGGGACTCGAGGTACGCAGCGGAGAGCGCGTCGTACGGGTCGGCAGAGGTCGCGACGACCGCGTTGCCGTGGTCCGAGCACGTCGTCGAGGCACCCGACCCCGACACGAGCGCCGCGTCGAACTCCGCAGCAGCGGTCGCCGCCGGGCTCTGGCCGTAGATCGCCCCGTTGGAGGTCGCGACCTCGTAGACGGTCCCGGACCCGAGGGCCGTCACCAAGCTCGCGGTCGCGCAGCCGAGCGCGCTCGTCGCGATCCCGACGCTGGCGCTCACGGCACCTGCGCTCGTACCTACGCCGTCGACGTGGAGGTTCGCGAGCACGAAGGTCGGGATAGACGACGACGCCTCACCTGCCACCTGGAAGCTCAAAATGTTGCCCTGCGTCGCCGACGCGCCGGTGTCTCCGGTCTGGGAGCCGAGAGCGAGAGAGGTCGCCGTCACCACGGGAGCCGAGCTCACCCCCGTCGTCGCTGCACCGTTGGTCTGGCTGACCGTCGGCATGCCGCTCGCCGTGTCGAAGTTGTCCCCGGCTGGCAAGCTCACACACACGTAGTCGTTCGCGATCGTGCTCGTCGAAGCGGGAGTGACCGTCACGTCACCGATCGCCGCGTCGCTTCCCGTAGCGGACGAGACGACCGTGAGCGGCGTCGCCGCGGTCACCGTCACGCTCGACGTCGCAGCCGAGGCCACACCTGCTCCTGCGACACCTGCTCCTGCGACACCTGCGAGGCCGAGCGCGACGACCCCTGCGAGCACCGCCCCCGTGTTGCGCTGCCGTGCTTTCCTCGTTCTGACCATGAGCCCTCCTCGTCGTTCGCCGGTGTTGCCGCTGGGGCTGCCGGCGGTAGCTCGAGCACGCCCGCGAGCACGCGAACACGCGACGGCAAGCGACTGCTCTACAAGCTCTCTACCCGAACGCGGGTTTGGCCAATCCCCATGGCTTACCTGGACACGACGACCGTACCGGGGACCGACGACCACGGGCGCGCGGGGCGAACAGCAAAGACCCTGTTCACGGGCAGTAAGGGTGGCGACGCATCGGCAGCTCACGAACCGCTCACAGGGCTCGCGGTGCCGTGGAGGACCGCCTCCACCGGTCGCGAGCTGCGGGTACGGCGCCATCTGGCGGCTGTGACGACGCGGCGTGGGCGACTGCTTGCCGGCTCCGAACCCCGAGCTGTGAGGGTGGTGTTAGCTCCGGCGGTCGTTCACGTCGTCTTCGCCGGAGGGCCTCGCCTGCGAGTCGGAGCGCCCCGAGGTCCCCCGGCGAGCGCGGCGTCGACCGAGGAGCTGCTCAGGAGGTGCTGGAGCAGGAGCCGGCCTGCACCCAGGATCCCGGCGCTCGTCCCCGCCTTGCTCGTCGTGACGGTCAGCCCGTCCATCGTCATCGGCAGGCACCAGTCGTAGAGGGTGGCCTGCAGCGTCGCGACGAACGGCTCGGCCTGGCTGATGACCCCGCCGATCGAGAGCACCTCGGGGTTGAAGAAGCTGACCAGGCCAGCGAGGACCTCACCGGTGGCGCGTCCGGCCCCGCGGAGCACGCGGGCGGCAGTCGGGTCGGACTTGTCGAGCAGGTCGAGGACCTCGCCTGCGTGCGAGACGTCCGCGCCCTCCTCGCGCATCTGCCGGACGACTGCCGCACTGCTCGCGACGACCTCCAGGCAACCGTTCCTGCCGCACGAGCAGGTGACGTCCGGGGCGCCGCTCACCCGCACGTGGCTGATGTCTCCCGCCGCACCACGGCTCCCGCGGTACAGCGAGCCGGACACGATGACCCCGCATCCGATCCCCGACCCGACCTTGACGAACATCATGTGCCTGACGCCGTGGCCGATCAGACCGTGCTCGCCGGCCGCCATCATGTTGGCGTCGTTCTCCACGATCACGGGCACTCCCGAGAGCTCTTCGAGCGCCGCTCGCACGTTGCACCCGTTCCATCCGGGCATGAGCGACGGCGTCATCATCCTCCCCGTCACCGTGCTCACCGGCCCGGGCAGGCCGACACCGAGACCGAGCAGGTTGCCCGTGCTCGAGGGCAACGCCGCTGCGAGCTCTCGGACAGCGGCCACGAGCCACGGGAGCACCTCGCCCGGCCCGTCGCCGATCCGCAGTGGCAGCGTCCGCTCCGTCAGCAGGGTGCCGTCGAGCCCCATGATGCCGAGCACCACGTGGTGCGGCCCGAGATCGGCCATCGCGACGAACCCGGCGTCGGCACGCACACTCAGCATCCTCGGCCGCCGACCACGTCCGGAGCCACGCGCGACACCCTCGACGAGGTAGCCCTGGGCGAGGAGAGCCTCGACCCGGAGCAGCACCGTCGAGCCCGCGAGACCCGTCAGGCGCGCGAGGTCGGCTCGGGACGACGCCGCCCCCGACCGGACGAGCTCAAATATCTCTCCGGC
>JAJYGW010000120.1 GCA_021790615.1 Actinomycetes bacterium
GGGAACCTCGTGTCCGGTACCACCTTCGACGTCGTCGTCGGCGCCGAAGGTGCCGCTGCCACGAGCGACAGCGAGGGCGGTGGTGGGGGTGGCGCGACCGTGCTCTCGATGTCGGGCACCACGCTGCTCGTCGCAGGTGGCGGTGGCGGCGGCGGGAGTGTCACGCCGCCGGAGGAAGCCCCATCCGTGAGCGCGGGGCCGGCGACGCAAGGCTTCGACAACCAGGGTGGAGCCGGTGGCGTGGGCTCGGCGACGAACGGGAGCCCGTCGACCAGCGGGCTCGGGGTTGGTGAGGGTGGCTTCGGGGGCGCGAACGGCGGCGCAGGTGGCGAGACAGTCTCGGGTTGTGGCCCGGCTGGCGACGGTGGGGCCGGGTCGACTTCGGGGTCCGGGGGCGCCGGCGGATCGAGTGCCCAGTGCGGGCCTGCGGGCGGCGACGGCGGGTCCGGCGCGGTCGGCGGCGGCGGTGGCGGGGCCGGCATCTTTGCTGGCGGTGGAGGTGGCGGCGGGTCGAGCTTCGTCGCGTCGAGCGGTCCGAGCGGCATGACGCTCGCGCTGTCGACGACCGGGGAGGGCACGTCGAGCGGAGCGGGGTACGCGGAGCTCTCCTACGAGCTGCCGGCATCCCCGCCACCCACCACGACCACGACGAGCACGACCACCACCACGCTGGCACCGCCCACGACGGTGCCCCGCACCTCGCCGCCGACGACGCCGTCCAGTCCGACCAAGACCCCTTCCCCTCCCTCGACGACGGCCCGGAAGCCGGTCCTGGCAACGACGGGCGTGGACATCGACCTCCTCGCCGGCGCCGCCCTCGCGTCGACTGCGCTCGGCGGCTCCCTGCTGGTGGCTTCCGCACGCCGCAGGCAGCGGGGTCCGGCGGGACCGCCGCCCCGTCCCGCGGCATAGGGGGCCCCGCGGGACCGAGCTGACCGAGGACGAACCGGTTGCTCCCCCGGAGCCCGATCGACACCGGCATCCGACCGCGCCAGCGGGGTCGCCGAGCCAGCCACTCGCCGTGCCTGCGAGGAAGCCGCTGTCCGTCCGGTCAGGAGCCCCGAGTGCTACTATGAAGCACATGGGTTCTGTCGGCATTCGAGCGCTCAAGCAGAACGCCTCGCAGGTAGTTGCGAGAGCCGCCGCAGGGGAAGTGGTGATCATCACCGACCGGGGGCGTCCGGTTGCCCAGCTCGTTCCGCTTCTCTCTGGGCGGGTTGCGTCCCTTGCTGCATCGGGTCGGGCTCGCCTCGCAAAGGTCTCCCTCGCCTCACTCGGCGCGCCTTCGGCGGAGGGTGCCGAGCAGCCCGGGCTGACAGAGGTCGTCACCGCCATGCGTGACGAGGAGCGGTACTGATGGCGTTCTACCTCGACACGTCGGCGGCAGCGAAGCTCGTCGTCGCCGAGGCGGGCTCCGACGCCATGGCCGCATGGGCAGTCACTCACCAAACCCGAGTGCTTGCGAGTGACTTGCTCCGCACTGAGGTCCTGCGGGCGACCCGGCGTGCTGCCCCCGGCCGGATGCGCCGTGCTCGGTCGGTGCTCGACGCGCTCACTTTGCTCAGCCTCAGCTCCGCCACGTTCGAGCGGGCGGCCACCCTCGAGCCAGACGAGTTGCGGAGTCTGGACGCGCTCCATCTCGCCGCGGCCATGGAGTTGGACGACGAGCTCGAGGGTATCGTGACCTACGACGACCGGTTGGCGGCCGCAGCCTCCCGGTATGGGATCGCGGTGATCGCGCCGGCGTGAGGCGGATGCGACCGCGCTGCGGTCGCCGGGGCCGGCCGCTCAGGGCGCGCCGTGGACGACCCGGCCGCCTGCGACGGTGCAGGTGACGGAGGTCTCGCCGATCTCTGCCGGTGGGATGGCGAGGATGTCCCGGTCCAGGATCACCAGGTCCGCCTGCTTGCCGACCCGGAGCGTGCCGCGCCGGTCCTCGCAGCCGTTGACTCGTGCGACACCTTCGGTGAACGCGGCGATCGCCGTCGCAACCGGGATCGCCTCCTCGGCGAGAAAGGGGACCTCGGTCTCCGGCGCGCCGGCGCGACCGAGTCGCGTCGAGAGCCGGCGGTTGACTGCGACGTGGATCTCCTGGAGGGGGTCGGGGCTCGAGACGGGCCAGTCGCTCCCGAACGCGACCCGCCCGCCCGCCGCCAGCACCGACGCGATCCGGTACTGCCAGGTCGCGCGTTCGGGCCCGACGAAGGGGAGGGTCAGCTCCTCCATCTGCGGCTCGGGGCACGCCCAGAGCGGCTGGAAGTTGGCCGTCACACCGAGGCGCTGGAAGCGAGCGATGTCCTCCGGCCGGACGAACTGCAGGTGGGCGAGGTGATGGCGTCCCTTGCCCCGCCGCTCGGCCGGGAGCGCCTCGAGGGCGTCCAGCCCGACGTGCACCGCCCGGTCGCCGAGTGCGTGGAAGTGGACCTGGAAGTCGGCTGCGTCGAGTGCCGCCACCGCGGCGGTCACCTCCTCCGGGGAGAGGAAGAGCTCCCCCCGGTGGTGCTCGTGCCCGGGTCCGAGGCCGACGTAGGGCTCGGTCATCGCAGCGGTGTACGTCTCGCAGACGCCGTCGAGCATGATCTTGACCGACGTCGCGCGAAACCGGCCCCCCGACGCCGCCTCCCTCCGTCCCAGCAGGTCGGGTAGCTGCTCGAGCCCGCGCCGGCGGTCCCACCAGAGCGCCCCGACCACCTCGGCCCCGAGGGTGCCGTCCCCTGCGGCGTCGCGGTAGCAGTCGAAGGTGTCGAAGACCCCGAGCTCTCGTGCGTCGCCCACGCAGGCGTCCTGGAAGAAGGTGATGCCGAGGCTCGCGAGCTCGTCCGTCGCGACGCCGAGCGCCGCGCGCAGCTCGTCTCGGCTCGCCGGCGGGGCGAGTCGCGACACGAGCGACATCGCCCCCTCGTGGAGCACGCCGACCGGGCGCCCCGACTCGTCGCGCTCGATGCGCCCGTCGGCGGGGTCGGGCGTGGTCGCGTCGACGCCGGCGAGCTCGAGCGCGGCGGTGGAG
Source organism: Actinomycetes bacterium (assembly GCA_021790615.1). The sequence goes on from JAJYGW010000120.1 coordinate 3,008, forward strand.
ACCCACGCGGAGTGGTGGTCGCGGTTCGGGAGGAACGCGGCTCGGTGCCCGCAGGCGGCGTCGAGGTCCTCGGCGGCGGGGAGTCCGCGCGGGAAGGCCTCCATCGCCCACCCGCCCCCGAGGACCCAGGCGTCCGGGGCGAGGCCGGCGCTGTAGCGGGCGATTGCGTCGAGGCACTCGCTCCGCGTGCGCAGGCCCAGCAGGTTGCAGCGGCGCATCTCGAGTCCACCGTTCAGGGCGTGGACGTGCGCGTCGCCGAAGGCGGGGAGGACGAGCCGGCCAGCCAGGTCCACGACCTCGGTCCGGGGGCCGAGGTGCTCCCGGATCGCTTCCGTCGTGCCGGTGGCGAGCACCCGGTCGCCCGCGAGGGCGACCGCCTCGGCGGTCGTGGTGCTCGAGGGCTCCACGAGCACCCGGCCGTTCACCAGGGCAAGCGTCGCGCTCATCCGACGTTTTCTAGCAGGTCCGCCGGACTCGCGGGCTCGGATCGCCGTGCTGGGCACGATCGGGCCGAGCCGGGTCCTCGAGACCGACGTCGCGCATACCAGAGCGCATCCCGCTCTGGTATTGTCATGGGCGATGGCGACAGAGCAGATCGCAGTGCGGCTCCCGGTGCAGCTGCTCGGAGAGATCGACGAGCTCGTCGCTCGAGGCGTCTACGAGAGCCGGGCCG
>JAJYGW010000055.1 GCA_021790615.1 Actinomycetes bacterium
GCAGGCGGCCACGGTGAAAGAGACGGCCAGCAGGGCCGCACCCACCGCCGGGAGCGGGCGAGCCTTCCGTCTCCAGCCGGGCCGCCGAGCCTGTGGCAGGGGCGCGTCCGGCTGAGCGGCCGGCCGGGCCCTCTCAGCCGTGACGCGCCTCGGCCCCGGCCGGGTAGTGCTCGATGACGGCGTCGCTTCCTGGGAAGAAGAGTCCCTCGTGACCGTCGTCCGACCAGCGGACGAGATAGGGCGGCCCACCATCGGCGGAGTGCACCTCGAGGATCTCGCAGTCCCGGTCGGTCTCGCCGACGTGATGCCCCTTTACGACCAAGCGGTCGCCTGATGACGCGAACATGGCTCTCCTCTCGTCTCCTCCCTTCTGCCAGAGGCGCGGGGCGCCCGGAAGGGCTGAAAGTCCCCTTTTGCGCCGTCGCACCCCGACGCCTCCCCGGCGGTACCGTCCGGTTCGGAAGAGAGGAGCGAAACGATGGACGTGTCGCTCACCGAGGAACAGGCGCGGGAGCTCTCCAGCTTGATCGAGGGAGCGCTCGGCGAACTCAGCCACGAGATCGCCGACACCGACAACGCCCGTTTCAGGATCAGCCTGGTCGAGCGCCGGCAGCGCCTGTCCGAGGTGGCGGACGCCCTGCGCCGAGGCTCGCCTGCCGCGTCCTGAGCCCAGCCGGCCGCCGACGACGAGACGGGCCGGCACAGGCGCCGTCCCGGACGGCTCGCCTCCGCCGGTTACGGCGGCTGCCCGGATGCGCCCGCCGGTGGCCCGGACCGGGGCGCGAACAGAGCTTCGCGGGTGACCTCCCAACTGGTCTCGTCGGCGGCCACGAGCAGACCCTGCACAGCGTCGCCCGGGCAGTAGCGACTGCCGTCGAGGCGGCGGGCGGCACCTCCGACCTCCTCGACGAGCAGCGCTCCGGGCGCGTGGTCCCAGGCAAGGGTCCGCCAGTAGAAGACGAAGTCCTCACCGCCCTCGGCAACTGCCGGGTAGTCCGCGCCGGCGCACCTGCTCCCGGGGCCGACGTGGCCGAAGCGCTGCCCATTGGCCGCCAACTCGGCCGCCGTCTCGGGATCGACGAAGCCCGTGAGGACCCTCCCGCGAAGCTCGGCGGCGGACCGTCCCGGTGGCGGACGGTGGAGGCGGAGCCCGTCCCGGGTGGCACCCTGGCCGCGCTCGGCGACGTACATCTGCCGGCGCGTGGCGAGCCAGATCCACGAGGCCACCGGGAGACCCTCCCTCACCAGCGCGACCATGACGGCCCAGTCCCCCTCGCCGGCGACGAAGTTGGTGGTGCCGTCCAGCGGGTCGAGGAGCCACGCCCGCTCGGACCGCAGCGCGTCCAGCAACGAGGGCTCGCCCGCCGAGGCCTCCTCGCCGACGACCGGCGTCCCGGGCCAGAGCGCCGCCAGCCGAGACCCGAGCGCGGCCTCCGCCTCGAGGTCGGCGACGGTCACGATCTCGCCCGGCGACTTCGCCCGTACCTCGCCGGCCGAAAGGGCACCGGCCCGCGGCTCGAGCAGCGAGCCGCTCACCTCGCGGACGGCCTCCTCAACCCGTGCGACGAGGTCGGGCACCGGTCGGCTCACGGAGCGATCCTCGCGCGGTCGCCCCGGCGAGTTCCTCCCCGAGACTGCTCAGGCCGGCCGGCACCTCTCCTCGACCGGCTCACCGGCCGGCCGCTGCCCGGGCCGGGGCGTAGAGACCTCCCTCCAGGCGATGGCCGAACCCTCGAGGAGCGGCCGGCGGAGCGCCTCGGCGAAGACGGTCGGCCTCCATCTCGATCCACCCGAGCCCGCCGTCGTGCCGGGCGGGCTGTGTCCAGCCGGCGGTTGCGTCGCCAGCCCGGTACCGGCCCCTGTCCGCCGTCAGGCCTCCTCGTCGGGGCCACCTGGCGTCCGACATGCCGGCAGCCCTATCACCGAGCCAAGCAGGCCCCGCCCCGGGGGCTGACATCACCCGAGTCGTCCGGTGCCGGTGCGAGCCGGCGCGTCCGGCCGGGAGCCTGTTCCGCCCGGGGCCCACGAGCGGGCGCCTTCCGGGCGGGCTCAGCCGGGCGTCAGAGCCGCTTCAGGACCACGAGGCAGCAGTCGTCCTCGGGGACCTCGCACAGCTGGCCGATGATGGCGTCCGCCAGCACGTCGGCGGCCTCGTCCCACTCCTGCTCGACAAGGGCGCGCAGTGCCTCGAGCTGCAGGTCGATCTCCCCTCGTCGGCGCTCGACGACGCCGTCGGTGAACAGCACGAGGCCCGAACCGGGCGCCAGGACGACGACGTCCTCCCCGAGGTCACCGCCCGACCTGCACCCGAGCGGCGGCGCCCGGCGGGTCGGCAGGTAGCCGGCGCCGCCTGGACCGAAGGCGAGGGGCGACAGATGGCCCGCCGACGACCATGTCACCGTGCCGGTCGCCGCGTCGAGGATGCCGTAGAGGGCGGTCGCGAAGGCGTCGGACGAGGTCGTCGCCATCAACAGGTCGAGCCCGCAGAGAAGCTCGCTCGGACCGTACCCGCCGACGGCGAAGGCCCGGGCGGCGCTGCGCAGCTCGGCCATGAGCGATGCCGCCTCGATGCCGTGGCCGGCCGAGTCACCGACGCCGACGAGGAAGCGTCCCCCACCGATGGAGAGCAGCTCGAACCAGTCCCCGGCGACGGGGCTTCCCGCCGGGAGGTAGCGCGCGGCCGTCTCGAAGTCGTCCAACCGCACCTCCTCAGTCGGCAGCAGCGCCCTCGTGAGCAGCTCGGCGATCCGCTGCTCGGCCCGGAACCGGCCGGCGTTGGCGAGGGCGATCCCGGCTCTGGCGGCGAGCCCCTCCGCCGCGTGGAGAAGGGCCGGTCCCGGACCGTCCCGCCAGCGGTCCGACACGAGGCTCATCACCCCGACGACGCTCCCTGCCGCCTTCACAGGGACGGCGAGGGCCGACCAGGGCCCCTGCTCGGCGGCGCCGAACAGGGACTCCGGCTCGAGAGTCGGATAGGCGGCGGCGATCTCGGCGGTGATGCGGGTGATCACCTGCACCTCGGCGCTGCGGTAGGCGACCGCCAGGGGCGAGGCTGCCGCCACCGGCACGCGCGAGAACGAGCGGAGGGTCGTCGCGACCGGGTTCTCCTCGCTGACCGCAAGGGCGACCCGGCGCAGCTCCTCGCCCTCGAGGACGTACACCGCGCACCACGGCGCGAGCCGCGGGACCGCCAGGGTGGCGAGACGAGAGACGATCTCGTCCGGGTCGATCTCGCTCACCATCAGCCGCGTCCCCTCGCCGAGCAGAGCGAGGATCTCCCGCTCCTGCAGCTCGGCCGCGAGGACGACCGCGGCATCGAGGGAGGCGGCGCACAGGTGGCCGACGACCTCGAGCAGCGCCCGCCGCTCGGGCGGGATCGCCTGCGGCACCCGATAGCCGAGCGACAGCACGCCGGTCACGCTCCTTCTCGTGACGAGGGGGAGCACCACCCAGGAGGGCTGCTCGCCGGAGAGGACCTGGTCCGTCGTCGCGTCCTTGTCAGCCGGGGGGGGCCACACGAACGGGACGCCGGTGGCGAGCACCTCGTCGAGCGGGTCGCCCCCGCCCGCCGCCAGCCCCGGCCAGGAGGGCGGGGCCGAGGTGGGCGAGGGGCCGGCCGCCGCCAGCGCGCGCATCCTGCCTGCCCCGTCGAGAACGCCGACCGCGGCGGCGGA
>JAJYGW010000148.1:0-2114 GCA_021790615.1 Actinomycetes bacterium
AGCGTGGCGACAAGATCCTCGTCACGGGTGGTGGTGGGTTCATCGGCGGTCACATGGTGGCGCGCCTCTTGAACGATGGGTTCACCGACGTCGTGTCGGTCGACATCAAGCCGCTCGGCGACTGGTATCAGGTGCATCCGTCCGCAAAGAACGTCCAGGGGGACGTGAGCCTGCTCGAGACTTGCCGCGAGGTGACGAGCGGAGCCAGATGGGTGTTCAACTTCGCCGCGGACATGGGGGGCATGGGCTTCATCGAGAACAACAAGGCAGCCTGCATGCTGTCCGTGCTGATAAACACCCATTTGCTGATGGCAGCACGCGAGGCCGGCGTGGAGCGCTTCTTCTACTCCTCCTCGGCTTGCGTGTACGCAGCCGACAAGCAGACCTCCACCGACCTTCCGGCATTGAAGGAAGCGGATGCCTACCCCGCCATGCCCGAGGACGGGTACGGGTGGGAGAAGCTGTTCTCGGAGAGGATGTGCCGCCACTTCACAGAGGATTACGGACTTGCCACCCGGGTGGCGCGGTTCCACAACGTGTACGGCCCCGAAGGAACCTGGGACGGTGGTCGCGAGAAGGCACCTGCCGCGATCTCGCGCAAAGTGGCAAATGCGGTCCTGAGCGGCGACCACCGCATCGAGATCTGGGGTGACGGCGAGCAGACCCGGAGCTTCATGTACATCGACGACTGCGTCGAAGGCGTGCTGAGGATCTTCGACAGCGGCGTCCTGGTGCCGGTCAACCTGGGCAGCAGCGAGCTGACGACCATCAACAACCTGGTCGACATCGTGGAAGGCGTCGCAGGGGTGAAGCTCGAGCGCAGCTACGACCTGAGCGCGCCGAAGGGTGTCAGGGGCCGGAACAGCGACAACACGTTGATCCATGCCGAGCTGGGCTGGGAGCCGTCCATTCGCCTGGCAGACGGCATGGCCATCACGTACGAATGGGTGCTCGACCAGATCCGCTCCGGATCGCGAACCAAGTGAGAGCCTGAGGCCGAAGAGGAGCGAGGGGAGCGGGTCGAATGAGACTCGTGGTTGCCGAGACGCGAGCCGGGGTCCGGCCACCTGCCGGCGCAGGCTCGGAGCAGCCGATGTCCCGCGGCGCTCCCGATGGAAAGGCCGGCGAGTGGGAATCTCGTGCGGACACCCTGGCGCGGGCCGGTCTGGCTGCGCTGATGCCTGTCCGCCTGCTCGTGCCGGCGTCTGTGCCGCGGTCCGTGATCGCCAGCGTTCCAGCGGAGCGCGTGCTCCCGGACCTCGCTTCCCTGCTCTCCGAAGACCCGCAGGTTGCCGTCTTCGACGAGTTGCTGAGCGCGGCGCCGGCGATCGAGAGCACCCTCGGATCTGCACGTCTTCACCCACGCGATCTGGTGATCTTCCCCGAGGCCGGGCCGGCGGAGCTCCTCGGAGCTGCACGCTGGCTGCTCGCGCAGCCGGTTGCTGCGCCTGCTCTCGTGTTCGGGCTCGTCCCACGCTCGGTGGGCTTTCGAGGCGCGGAGCCGGAAGGGCTGTACCGGGCTCTCGCCTCGCTCTTCCGGCGCCTGGTTCCTCGCCGTTTCCTCTTCTTCGCGGAAGGAGAGGATGCCCGATGGTTCGAGGGCGCCGGGATGCCGGGTGTGGTCGAAGGCAACCTCGGCCGTCCCGAGGGGGCAGCCGTCGCGGACCTGATCCCGGTTCCTTCGCGTCTCGCACCGGCAAGGTCGGGAAGACCGGCCGCCCGAGCGGGTGCAGCCTCCGCGGACGTAGTCAGGTCCCTGGGCCTGCCCGCGGGGTTGCCGACAGTCGTGATGTGGGGCTCCGACGCGATCGACGGGGCGTTGCGAGCACTTTCCAGCCTCCCATGGGCGTCGACGCTCATGTGCGTGCTCGTCGGGGCGAGGCCGCTGGAGCAGCTGCCTTTCCAGGTCGCCTCGTTCGAGGTGCCGGAATCAGGCGATGAGACGAGCCTGCTCGCAGCCCTCGGAGAGCTGCACCTGTTCACCGGATCCGAGCCGAGCCTCGAGACGATGCGGGCCGTCGCGTCCGAAGGACGCCCGATCCTGTGCGAAGCGGCGGCGGGCGCCACCCTGGACGAGGCGGAGGACGGGAGCGAGCTCGTGCTCGGGACCTACG
>JAJYGW010000148.1:2124-3653 GCA_021790615.1 Actinomycetes bacterium
CGAAGAGATGAACCTGACCCGGCGCTTGGCCGGGTTGCTTCTGCAACCGGACGCGCTGTGGCGTTTCGCGGGCCATCTGCGCACTAGAACCTCGGAGCCCGAATGCGTATCTGCCTAGTTACCACTACCATCCACGTCCCTTCGGTCCTCGCCCTCTATCGCGCATGCGATCCCCAGGTCGAGATCATCGTTGCGGGCGACAGGGGCGCGCCTCACGACGAGATCCGCGGCGTGATGGAGCCGCTCGGAAACGCGACGTACTTGAGCGACGACGACCAGGAGCGGATGGGGACCCGGGTATCCGGTGTCATCGGTTGGAGGAAGATCCAGCGCAGGAACCTGGCGCTCCTGGAGGCGATACGCCGACGGCCAGACGCGATAGTCACGATCGACGACGACAACATCCCCGCGGACCGCTCGTACTTCGGCCAGATCGCCGATGCCCTGGGCCGCCCGTTCGACGGGCTGGCATTCCGCTCCGACGACGGGTGGTTCAACGCCGGCGAGATGCTCACTCCCCGGGTGTGGCACAGGGGATTCCCGTACTCCAAGAGGGGAGCCCCGCATCTTTCGGCGACGAGCCTGGTGGGCGCCGAGGTCGGAGTGATCGCCGGGCTGTGGCTGGGAGACCCCGACATCGACGCCATGACCCGGATCCACGAGGGGCCGCTGGCGACTGATGTGTCGGTGCTCGCACAGCGACCGGTGGCAGTCGAGCTCGGGACGTACTCGCCGTTCAACTCCCAGAACACGGCGTTCCTTGCCGAGCTGGCGCCACTGATGGCGGTCCTGGTGGGCGTCGGCCGCTACGACGACATCTGGGCGTCGTACATCGCGCAACGGATCATGCGCGAGACGGGCCATGTCGTCACCTTCGGCCCCCCTTTCGTGTGGCAGGAGCGAAACCTCCAGGACCTCTTCAAGAACCTGGAGGACGAGATCCTCGGCATGCGTGGAACTGACCGCTTCGTCGCCGCGCTGGACGCTGCCGAGATCGAGGGCGAGGACGTGGTCGGCAGGTTGCGCTCCCTGTACCGGTGGCTGGCGAAATCCGAGGACGTCCCTCCTGCGGTGACCGAGCTCGGTCTCGCTTGGTGTGACGACGTGGAGGACGCTCTAGGGTGACCGCCCCCGAGCTTTCGGTGGTGATGGTCGGACGGAACGACGGCTACGGGGGGGACTTCTCGGGCCGGATGCAGACGAGCCTGAAGACCCTCGCCGTGGGGGAGATGCTCACGGGGATCCCCCTGGAGGCGATCGTCGTCGAATGGAACCCGCCTCCGGGCAAGCCCTCGATCGCCGACCTGGTGCCCGCCGAGAGGCCATCTGTGGTTCGGGTGATCACGGTCCCGCCCGAGCACCACGAAGGGCTCGTGAACCCCGGGAACCTCCCGCTGTTCGAGTACCTGGGGAAGAACGTGGGCGCGCGCCGTGCGGAAGCGGGAAAGGTCCTGATAACGAACCCCGACATCATCATCTTCCCGGCGGCTGTCGCCCTGTCCGCCTCGGGCGTCGTCGATGAAGGTGCG
>JAJYGW010000329.1 GCA_021790615.1 Actinomycetes bacterium
CTTCCTCGCACCGGTGCTGTTGCTCGTCCTGATCTGTCAGTTGGTCGCCGCCACGCTCGTCGGAGTGGTCGCCGCTCGCCTGTTCGGGGCATGGGGCGTCGCTGCTGCGACGGCGTTCGAGGTGACCGTCATCTTCGTCTTCGGCGAAGCCGTCCCGAAGCAGTGGGCCGTCCGCCACGCCGACCGAGCCGCTCTCCTCGCCGCCCCGCTCGTCACCGCCCTCATCGGCTTCCCGCCCGTCCGCTGGCTCTCGAAGGCGTTGATCGGGATCGCGCGCTTCGTCACACCCGGCGGAGGCTCATTCGACAGGGGCAGCGACGTGACGGAGTCAGAGCTGCTGGCCTTTGCCGACGTCGCTCTCGCGGACGAGGCGATCGAGACGGACGAGAGGCTGCTCATCCACCAGATCATCGAGTTCGGCGACACGATTGCACGCGAGGTGATGGTGCCGCGTCCCGACGTCGTCGCGGCCGACGCCGAGTCCCCCGCCGAAGAGGTGCTCGAGCGGGCGATCACGGCGGGCTACAGCCGCATCCCCGTGTTCCACGAGTCGATCGACGACGTCATCGGCATCGCCTTCACAAAGGACCTCGTGCGCGCGGTACGGGACGGCCGCGAGAAGGCGCCCGTCGGTGAGATCGCACGCACGGCCCACTACGTTCCCGAGACGGCACGTGTCGCTCCCCTCCTCCGGGAGATGCAGCGGGGCCAGTTCCACATCGCCGTCGTCATCGACGAGTACGGCGGCACGGCGGGCGTGGTCACGCTGGAGGACCTCATCGAGGAGCTCGTCGGCGAGATCGTCGACGAGTTCGACGTGAACGAGCCGTTGATCGAACCTCTCGGCCCGGGGCTCTTCCGGGTCTCGGGCAAGATGCCGGTGGCCGAGGTGAACGAGTTGCTCAACGCCGAGCTGCCCGTCGACGACGACTGGGACACGATCGGCGGGCTGGTGCTCGCCAAGGCAGGCCACGTCCCTGCCGCCGGTGAGGCCATCGCCGTCGGCCCGTACGAGCTGACGGTCGATCGCGTCATTGGTCGCCGGATCGGCGCCATCCGGGTCGAGCGGCGCGTCGGCGAACAGCTGACGTTCGTCCCCGATGCGGCCGAGGCCTCCGGAGCCCCCGTTACCAGGCTGCCGTGAGCATGGGCGTGAGCGGATTCGAAGAGGTGCGGTCGGGCTTTGTCGCGATCGTCGGCCGGCCGAATGTCGGCAAGTCGACCCTGCTCAACCGGATCGTCGGTCAGAAGGTGGCGATCACGGCGTCGGTCCCGCACACGACACGGACCCGCCTCCGCGGTGTCCTCGACCGGCCGGACGCGCAGCTCGTCTTCGTCGACACGCCCGGGATCCACAAGCCGAAGACCGCACTCGGCCAGCGGCTGAACGAGACGGCGGCGGAGTCCTTCGCCGACGTCGACGTCTGCGTGCTCGTGGTGGAGGCGAATGCGGCGATAGGGCGAGGCGACCGTTTCGTGGCGGATCGGCTGCCGACCGGGTCTGTCGTCGCGGTCAACAAGATCGACCGCGCCTCGCGCTCCGCTGTGCTCGAGCACCTGACCGCCGCAGCCTCTGGCCTCGGCCTCGAGGACGCCGAGTACTTCCCCGTCTCGGCGCGCACTGGCGACGGAGTTGATGCGCTCGTGGAGTACCTGGTGACACGCATGCCGCTCGGTCCCAGGTACTTCCCGCCCGGGATGGTGACCGACGTGCCGGAGGCGTTCTTCGTCGCCGAACTCGTGCGGGAGCAGCTGATCCGCTTCGCGGAGGAGGAGTTGCCCCACTCGATCGCCTGTCGGGTGACCGAGTGGGAGTGGCCCCGGATCCGCTGCGAGATCCTCGTGGAGCGCGAGTCGCAGAAGGGGATCGTGATCGGCAGGGGTGGATCAGTGCTGAAGGCCGTCGGCACGGCGGTGCGCGAGCAGCTGCCACCGGGCGCCTACCTCGAGCTGTTCGTGAAGGTCGAGAAGGGGTGGCAGCGCCACCCCGAGCTCATCGAGCGGCTGGGGTACTGAAGTGCGTGCTTGCGCTCTCGGTCTGGCAGCAGTCCGGCCGAAGTAGCCTCTGACGATGGCTGATGTGGCTGGCGAGGCTGGTGGAGCGGCCGCGGCCCGGCCCTTCGACATCGTCTGCGAGATCGAGCCGGCGACGGACCCGGACCTGAGGCGGGTGCGGCATCAGATCGGAGTCCTCACCGCGATCACCTCGTCGTTCCTGATCCCCGACAACCACATCGGCCGAGCCACCGTCTCCAGCATCGCCGTCGCGCACGAGGTGCTGAACATGGGCGGCCGGGCGATCGCATGCTTGAACGCCCGCGATCGCAACACTCTCGGGTTCCGCCGGGACCTGTTGACGGCTGCCGCGTACGGTGTCGACGAGTTCCTCTTCGTGTACGGAGACCGCCCGGAGTCCGGGCGCCGCTCGGACGACCTGACGGTGAAGGCGATGTTGGGTGAGGCGAGGCGTTTCGCCGAGCAGCACGGCGGCGACCCGGCTTCCTTGAAGCTCGGTGCGGTCACGACGCTTCGGCCCCTGCCGGACTGGAAGCGGGAGGCCGACTTCCTGTTCGTCCAGGTTGGTTTCTCGGTGGAGGCGCTCCTCGACTGGCGCTCGAAGCTCGACTTCGACGGACCGGTCTACGCCGGCATCATGGCGGTCGGCAGCGCGCAGATGGCGCGCAAGCTGACGGCCGAAATCCCCGAGCTCGCAGTCCCCGAGGCGCTCATCGAGCGGTTGTCGATCGACAAGGACGCCGGAGTCGACGTCGCGTGCGACCTCGTCTGCGAGGTCCGCGACTCGGGGGCCCTCGAGGGCGTGCACCTCATCCCGGTGCGGCGCTTCCGCGAGGTGGCGCGGCGGCTGGAGACGCTGCTGTGACGGTCGGACCTTCGCCGGTGATCGAGCGGCTGGAGACGCTGCTGTAGCGGGTCAGACCTTCGCCGGTGATCGAGCGGCTGGAGACGCTGCTGTAGCGGGTCGGACCTTCGCCGGTGATCGAGCGGCGCGAACCCGAGGAGACTTGTCCGGCAAAACGACGGCTTTCGCGCCTCGGGATCGCGCCTATCGTTTCCCCGCGTCTCGGCACCGTCGCTCGTCGGCGGGAAGACGCGCGCCACCGAGTCCGCACGAGCCCGACGACGGCTAGTGCTCGGCTAGTGCTCGGCTAGTGCTCGGCTAGTGCTCGGCTAGTGCTCGGCTAGTGCTCGGCTAGTGCTCGGCTAGTGCTCGGCTAGTGCCGACCCCGCACGAGCTCGATGACGGCGGTGAGGTCCTCGTCCGCATGCCCGGCGGCGGCAGCCTCCTCGTAACGCCGCTTCACGAGGTCGGCAACCGGCAACCGCACGCCTTCCCGCCGGGCGAGACCCTCGACGAGGCCGACGTCCTTCGCGCCGAGTGGCGTCGTGAACCAGCCGTCGTGCTTTCCCTCGATGAGCGCGTCCAGGCGGTTGCGCAACGCTGGAGCTACGAGCGGCGAGCCCTCGAGGAAGCCTCGCAGCACCTCCTCCCGCACCCCGACCGCTTGCGCCGTGGCAATGGCCTCGCCGAGCACGACGACGCCGGACAGCAGGAGGTAGTTCGCCACGAGCTTCAGCTGCAGGGCGAGCGGTAGTTCCTCCCCGAGATACCTGACTGAGTCGCCGAGCGTGTCGTAGGCCGCGCCTGCCTGCTCGAAACGTGCCCGCGGCCCCGACACGAGGTACGTCGCCGTCCCGTCCTCAACGGCGGCGGGCCCTCCGAGGATGGGGGACGCCAGGCTGCGGCCGCCGGTCGCGTCCGCCAGCTGGGCGGCGGCCTCCGGCGAGACCGTGCTCATGTCCGCACAGGTGGCGTTGGTGTCGAGCGCCCCCGCCACGCCCCCGTCTCCCACCACGACGGCGAGGGCGGCGGCATCGTCCGCGAGGGATGTGATGACGAGCTGCCGGCCGGAGACGGCGTCGGCTATCGACGATGCCTCCTCGGCACCGACGGCGCACAGGTCGTCCGCCCTGCCGGGTGTCCGGTTCCAGACGGTGACGTCGTGGCCGCCCTCGAGCAGCCGCGCTGCGACGGCATGACCCATTCGGCCCATTCCCAGTACGGCGATGCGCATGTTCCCGTCCTACCCGGACTTGGCGCTCCTGATGGTCGCCGACTCTGCATGGATCCCCTGCAGGAAGGCCTCGGCCTCGGACCGGTCGCGGGTGCGGCGCATCTGCGGTAGCGCCGCCACGAGGTATCCCGAGTAGGAGGCGGTGGCGAGACGCGGGTCCAGCACTGCGACGACTCCCCGGTCTGTCGCCGTTCGGATCAGGCGCCCTGCGCCCTGCGCCAGCATCGTCGCCGCGCGGGGCAGGTCCACGATGCGGAAGCCCTCGGTGCCGGCGGACTCGCGGCGAGCCGCCATCAGGGGGTCGTCCGGACGGGGGAAGGGGATCTTGTCGATCACGACGAGCGACAAGGTGGCGCCGGGAACGTCGACGCCCTGCCAGTAGCCCATCGTGGCGAAGAGGCAGGACTCCTCCTCGTCGGTGAACGCCTTGACGAGAGCCGGCTTCGGCAGGTCGCCTTGCACGTGGACCGGCCAGGTCAAGCGGTCGCGGAGAGCAGCGGCGGCCGCGGTCATCGCCCTGCGGCTCGTGAACAGGGCGAGCGTCCGCCCGCCGGCAGCGACGATGAGGGCCTCGAGCTCGTCGTGCAGCTTCTCTTCGGCCCCGGCGCGGCGGTGATCCGGCACGTTCACAGCGCAGTACAGCAGGGCGTGCCCCCGGTAGTCGAAGGGGCTCCCCACGTCGAGCTCGACGACCTCACCGCGCCCGGCGCCGAGACGTCCGGCGAGCCCCGGCACCATCGTGGCACTCGTGAGGACGACCGGCATCTCCTCGAACACGAGCTCGCCGAGCCGCTCGCTCACGTCGAGAGGTGCCGACTTGAGCTTCGGGCGCTCGCCACCAGTCGCCCACACGACGGTGTCTTCCTCGGCCGCCAGGCAGTCGTCGAGCTCGGTACGGCAGCGCTCGACAGCCAGGAGTGCACGGACACAACGCTGGTTGGCCTCGTTCTGCTGCCGCGCCGCGCTCGCCTCGCCCGCTCGGCGCAGCTCGGTCTCGAGGCGGCCCAGGCGGTTCGAGACCAGCATGGCGGCCTCGCCGAGTGCCGGCCCCAGTCCGGCGGGGAGGCGCGCCTCCGGCGTCTCGGCGAGAGCACGCTCCACACGCCCCGCCACGTCGACGACGTCGTCGACCGGCCTCGTCGCCGAGACGTGCGCAGCTGTCAGAGCCGCCCGTGCCGTTGCGGCGAGCCCTCGGAGACGCCCGGGGGTGATCTCGGCGCCGAGGCAGGAAGCCAGGATGTCCTCGAGGTCGTGCGCCTCGTCGACGACGAGCGCGTCGTGCTCGGGCAGGACGGCTCCGCCGCTGCGGAGGTGGGCGCCGAGGAGATGGTGGTTGATCACGACGATCTGCGCCTGGGCTGCCTTCGCCCGCGCCAGCTCGGCGAAGCAGTCCGCCCCCTTCGGGCACCGATGCGCTCCCGGGCATTCGTCCGGCGACACGCTGACGCTCGCCCAGGCCTGCGGAAAGGGCTCGAAGTCGAGCGCCGCGCGGTCGCCGTGCCTCGTCTCCCGGGACCAGTCCGTGAGGCGCCGGACCTGGTCGCCGACGGTCTCGGCAGGTGCCGTGACCTCCGGGCGCCGGGGCAAGGCCCGGGGCAGGGGCAGCCTCGTCGCCCCCGCAAGGTCGAGCCGTTCCTGTGCCTCCAGCGCTTCGCTCTCGGCGAGCCGCTGGCGGCAGAGGTAGTTCGAACGCCCCTTCAGCACCGCCCAGCTCACGGGGCACCCGATCGTGCGGGCGATGTGAGGGAGGTCCTTCGTTGCGAGCTGGTCCTGGAGCGCGAGTGTGGCGGTCGCCACCACGACCTTCTTCCCCGACAGGATCGCCGGGACGAGGTAGCCGAGTGACTTGCCGGTGCCCGTGCCGGCCGCGACGGCAAGGTGCTTCGCACCATCGCCGGCGAGGACGTCGGAAACGGCGAGCGCCATCTGGAGCTGCCCCTCACGCACCTCCGCCTCCGGGAGCCCGGCGACGACACGCCCGAGCGCGGCCTCGACCTCGCTCGTCCGCTCTCGCCTGTTCATCGCGGAGGAACCTAGATCACCCGTGTCGCCTCGACGCCACGCACGTCGCCCTCGTCGTCGAACCGCACGGTCGGAGGTCCGACACCCGCCGCACGGAGATCGGGTGCCAGCGCATCTGCTTGCCCGCCGCCGAGCTCGAGCAGCAGTACGCCACCCCGGCGCAGCAGGCGAGCGCCGGCGAGGACCACCCGGCGGAGAACGTCGAGCCCATCAGGCCCACCGTCGAGCGCGAGGCGCGGCTCGTAGTCACGGGAGTCCCGCGGCAGAAGCCGCACGTCGTCGCTCGGGACGTACGGCGCGACTGCCACGACGACGTCGGCCGCACCGACCAGCTCGCCCGGCAACGGCTCGTCGAGATCGCCTTCGTAGACCTCGACCCCGTTGGCAGCAGCGCACCGGCAGGCGGCCGGATCGATGTCGGTGCCGACGACGCGGGCCCCCGGACGCCGCCGCCCGAGCGTCACGGCGATGGCTCCGGAACCGGTGCAGAGGTCGACGGCGACACCATGTGAGGGCAAGAGGGTGACGGCCCGACGAGCGAGCGAGGAGGTCTGGAGGCGCGGCACGTAGACATTCGGGTCGACCCGCACCCACTCCCCGCAGAAGCTCAACCCTCCCACCACCCACGCGAGCGGCTCCCCTCCGGTTCGTCGGTCGACGAGCCTCGCGAGGCGATCGGAGTCCCCGGCGGCGGCATCGAGGAGCTCGGCTGCCTCCTCCTCGGCCGCGACGCAGCCGGCCGCAACAAGCCGCCGGACGACGTCGGTGTGGCCGGCGTCGTGACGGAGATCCGGCCTGATCCCGCTCAGCTCGAGCGCCGCTTCCGGCCGCGCCAGGTCGACGTGCCGAGGAAGCCGATCACGGCCAGGAGCACGACCACGATGCCGGCGACCCGGTCGTGGTGCAGTGCGAACGCCAACCCGATCACGACGAGGACGGCGAGGAACAGCTCGGGCGTGTCACCGATGAGGAAATCCCACCAGAAGCGCCCGAACGCGCTCAACCACTTCACCGCCGTGCTCATGTGCCTGCTCCCGACCGAACGGCTCTCAGGAGACGCTCACGTCAGCTGCCCGCTCGACCACCGGCGAAGGCGGGACCAGTTGGCGCATCGAACGGATCATCACGAAGGCGCTGAGAGCGAACAGGGCGACGAGCCCGAGCAGGAACAGGTCGCTGCCGGGCCAGTGCAGCCCTGCACCTTCGCCGACCCAGAAGACGCCGAAGCTCGTGAGCATGATGCCGACGCCCATCTTCATCGCGTTCTCCGGCACCTCGGAGAGCTGCCGGGCGACGAGTGCACCGATCACGCCGACGATGACGACGGCTGCTGCCGCCGCTGCCGCCGCGAGGCCGAGGCGCCGTGAGCTCGACCCGAGCGTGATCACGATCATCACGACTTCCATGCCCTCGAGGAAGACGCCCTTGAAAGCGACCACGAAGCCGGTCGAGTCGCGGGGACCGTGACGCCAGGCGCCGTGCCGAAAGGACGGCGCCGGCGTGGCCGAGGAGGAGCGATCGCCGGAGAGCTCGGCAAGCGTCCGGGCGTAGATGGCGTCCTCGTCGTGCAGGGCCTTGTGCCCGCTCGCACGGAGGATGGCCTTGCGCAACCAGTTGAGCCCGAGCACGAGCAACAGCCCGCCGACCACCACCCGGAGGGCGTCGAGCGGCACGAGCCGGACGAGGGGTACTCCGACCGCGGCGACGATCACGGTCAAGGCGATCACGGCCACGAGGGTGCCCTCGAAAGCGGAGCGCCAGCCCCTCGAGACGCCTGCCGCCACGACGATGGTCAAGGCTTCCACCATCTCGACGCAGCTGGCCCCGAAGACGGCGAGGGCAAGAATCACGGCCGAAGTCATCGCGTCGCCGAGTGTACAGGTGGAGGGGTCGGCCCTCGGAGGACGCCGAGGGCCAGGTCAGACCGTCTCTGCCTGCGACACGAGGTCGAGGTCCTGCTGCCGAGCGCGATCTGCGACGGCTCGCCTGATGTTGCGGCGCGCCGTGATGAGCTCGCCTGTCACCGGCAGGAGGACACTTCGGATCGAGAGCCGCGAGTCGGGCCGGTTCGACCACTCGATCCCGACCTCACTCATCGTGTAACCGAGGCGGCGCGCCATCGCCAGGACCTCGGCGTCGAAGGCCCACCCGTTGAGGACGGCACGAGAGAACACCTCGTGGGCCACCGCGGCACGGAAGAGCTTGAAACCGCAATAGACATCGTGAGGGAGGTGGCCCATCGCGAGCTTCGTGTACGCAAGGAAGCCGGCGCCGACGATGCGGCGCCGGATCGGCTGCTGGCGCGACACGTGCGCGCCGGACATCAGCCGGGAGCCGCAGGCGATGTCCACAACCTCCACCGCTTCTTCGAGGCGCGGCAGCGAGCTCAACGAGGCGATGCAGTCAGCGTCGCACATGAGGCGCAGCTCACCGGACGCCTCGAGCATCCCGCGGCGGATCGAGTAGCCCTTCCCCTGGTTCACGTCGTTGCGGAGCAGGCGGACACGCGGGTCGTCGAGGAAGGGCTGCACGCGCTCACACGTCCGGTCCGTGCTGGCGTTGTCGACCACGATGATCTCACCGCCACCGGCACGCCCGTCGAGGAGCGCCTTCGCTGCGACAAGCATGCGGGCGACCTCGTCCTCCTCGTTGAGAACGGGGATGACGATCGACAGCGTCGCAGGCATCGGGCCATTCTAGGGGCCCCTCGGGACCCCACCCATGGTCAGCCGGCGGGACGGCAGACCATGGCAAGCGAGACGCCCGCCGGCAGCGAGACGCCCTTCGCGATGAGTCGCGCCTCGGCGAGGAGCGGTAGTCCGAGGAGCCGGTTCAGCGCCTTCGGCGTCCGGTCGAGATCAGTCTTGCCGAGGCGCCGTGAGGCCGCCGAGGACCCTCCCGACGCTGAGGAGCGGTAGCGCCCAGCCAGCCGCGACGCCAGTCGAACGGCACCCGCGCCGGGCAGCATGATCGTGTTGAAGTAGGTCGAGGCGCTTACGACGAGCCCGGCATCCCTCACCCGCTCGGCGAGCACCCGCGACGTGTAGCGGCGGAAGTGACGCAGCTGGATGTCGTGTTGGCTCCACATCCATTGGTAGGCCGGCACCGTGAGCAGTACGACGCCGCCGGGCGCCGCCACGCGCCGCAGCTCGCGCAGGGCCGCGACATCGTCCTCCACGTGCTCGACGACGTCGAGAGCGAGCACGAGGTCGAACTCGCCGTCGCCGAAGGGGAGCTGCTCGAGCCCCGCGCACTGGACGTTGTCGAGCCCCCGCCGGCGGCAGAGCTCGATGGCCTCCTGGGACGGGTCCACGCCGGAAGCCGGGCCGAGCTCACCGAACTCGACGAGGTTGCGCCCTGTGCCGCAGCCGGCGTCGAGGATGCGAGGCGCGTCCGCCAGCCCGGCTCGTCGCAGCAACGCCCAGATCACGGCGCGACGCCCGCGGAACCACCAGTGGCTGTCTTCCTCCTCGTACATCTCCGCATAGGCGGTGGGCTCCATGGCGGGTGAACTGTACCGGTGCCTCCCGGCTCGGATAGCCTCGCGGCCCTGATGAGCGCGGAGGTTCCCTCGGCCCACCCGCGCTGGTGGTTCAGGCACCCCGCGCTCTTCGCGCTCGCGGGATACGTCGTGCTCGGCGTGATCTTCTTCGGCCCCGGTCTGCTGCCCGGCCACACGACTTCGGCGGCGGACTACCTGTGGAACGCTCCGCCGTGGAGCTCGAGGGTTCCGGGTGGAGTCCCGGTAGCCACCCACCACCCGCTCCTCGTCGGGTCCAGCCCACAGCTGGTGGACGCGGTGACCGTCTTCGAACCCTTCCTGCAGTACGCGCGGGCGCTATTCCCCCACGTCCCGCTGTGGGACCCCTACATCATGGGTGGGATGCCGTATCTCGCCGACATGCAGTCGGCGATCTTCTCGCCCTTCAGCATCCCCGCTTACTTCCTGCCGTTCTGGTGGTCGCTCAGCCTCATAGCCGTGATGAAGGTGGTCGTGGCGGGGATGGGAACCTACCTACTGGCTCGGCGGCTGGACCTGCGCCACCCCGGCGCGTTCCTTGCCGGCGTCGTCTACGGCTTCGGCCTCTTCGTGATCGCCTGGATCCCCTGGCCGCTCGCCAACGTGTTCCCCCTCATCCCCTGGATGCTGCTCGCCACGGAGCTCATCGTGCGGCGCCCGGCAGTTCTCACCTCTGCCGGCCTTGCAGTGGTGATGGCGCTGCAGCTGTTCGGCGGTCACCCCGAGACGAGCATGCAGGCGGTCTTCATCACCGTCGCCTACTTCCTCATCCGGCTCTTCCAGAGCGCCGGAGGCGGAGCCGGCGCGGCGATGCGGGCCGCCCGGGACGAGCAGTCGTCGCAGGCGCGAGCACTCGCTCGAGTGGCGGCGCGGCCGGTGGTGGCGTTCGTCACGGCCGCCATCGTGGGGACGGGGATCGCGGCGGTGGTGATCCTTCCGTTTCTCGAGCTGTTGAGGCACTCGAACGACCTCGCGGCGCGCCCCCGCAGCCAGGTCCACGTCTCTCCGAAGTTCTTCTTCGCCGCCTTCCTGCCGACCTACTTCCCTGGCACGTTCGAGATCGACACGGCCTTCTACGTCGGGGCCCTGCCGCTCATCCTCGGAGTCTTCGCCCTCTTCAGGGCAACGGTCGCCCGCGTGTTCCTGGCGATCGGGGCCGTCGTCTCGGTCCTCATCGTCATCGGGATCCAACCCCTCTTCTTCATCGCCGCCCACACCCCGGGCCTCGACTACACCTACCTCAGCCGGTTCACGATCCTGTACCTGCTCTGCATGGCGCTCCTCGCCGGATTCGGCTTGCAGGACCTCACCACCCTCGAATGGAGCCGACGGACGAGGATCGCCGGAGTCGCCGTGGCGCTCGGGATCTTCGCGCTCCCCTTGCTCGTCGCCCTCGCGAAGGACGCGTCCCACCTCGATCTGCTCGCAAAGGCGGCGCGGGTGGCATGGCCGTTCACGACCGTCACGGCCAAGACGCACCGACCTTCGCAACCGGTCGTCCGTCTCGCATCCGGCCTTGTATGGCTGCTCATAGCGGGCGCCGCCGTGGTGCTCGTGGCGCTGCGCCTCGGCAACCGCATGCGACCGCCCGCGTTCGCGATCCTCGGGATCCTGCTCGTGGTGGCCGACCTCTTCCAGGCGGGCATGGGTTACAACCCGGGCATCCCGGAGTCGCACGCGGTGCAGCCGGTGACGCCGGCCATTCGCTTCCTCCAACGCGAGGGCACGAACCGCTTCGTCGGGGTGACGCCGCTCTTCCATATCAACCCGCTGCCGCCGGACGTGAGCCTGCGCTACGGGCTGTACGACCTGCGCGGCTACGACCTCCCGGTGATCAGCCGCTTCGGGAACCTGTGGACCAAGTACGTCTCGCCGCCGAACCTCCTGTTGCCGTTGAACACGCCGGCTGTTCCGCTGACGATCTCGGGGACGCTCCCGCCCGACACGTTGAAGGTGCTGTCGCTCTACGGGGTCACCGACATCCTCGAGCAGACGGGACAGCGACCGCTGACGAACCCCGGCCTGCACCTCGCCTATCGGGGGTCCGATGCGGTGATCTACCGCAATTCGAACGCTCTGCCACGCGCCTGGCTCGTGAGCGGCGAGCAGGTCGTCCCGAGCGCGTCGGCCGAGCTCTCCCGGCTCGTCGCGCCCGCGTTCGACCCTCGCACCACCCTCATCGCCCCGACGGCGCTCCCACACTTGTCGACAGGCGCCCGATCACCGGGCGGCGCGGGCGGCGCGGGCTCGGCAAAGATCACGAGCTACCAGGCGGAGAAGGTGACCATTGTCGCCGATGCGAGCCGCGCGTCCGAGCTCGTCCTCTCCGACTCGTGGTATCCGGGGTGGCAGGTGACCGTCAACGGGAAGCCGCAATCGATAGAGCGCGTCGACTACCTTCTGCGCGGGGTCTCCGTCCCGGCAGGCCGCGACGTGGTCGTCTTCACCTATGAGCCGGCGAGCTTCCGCCTCGGGTGGATCGTCAGCCTTGCTGCCACGCTGATCCTGGTCGGAGCGGTCGGGTCCGAGCTGGTCAGGCGCCGGCGGAGGAGTTCGACATCACGCATGGCGGCACCGACGCGAGAAAGCCCTGCGGGTACGCCGGAGGAGCCGAGCAGCGGGCGAAGGCCGCAGCCGTCATCGACCGGACCGGACTGAGCCGGCGGAGGCCTGTCCAGACGAGGGCGTCGTGCTCATAGCTCGGGGGGCGGCCGATGGCGAGCGTGAAGAAGGCGAGCGCCCATGAGGTGGTGGGGTCGCGGTCGTAGTGGGGCACGACCTGTGCCGGCTCGGGCACGACGACGTCGGTGACTCCCCAGCCGGCGACCGCTTGCCGGACGGCTGTGACGTTCGGCACCGTTGGTTGCGCATAGACGGGGAAGAGGGCTGATGCACGGGTGAGCACGAGGAACCCGGCTGCTTCCGAGCCTGCCCGCCGGGCGATGGCCTGAGGGCCGGCGCCCGTCGCGATGGCGTAGCGCATCCCGTCCACCGCCTGCCATGTCAGCGCTTCACCGCCAGTCGCGGGAGGAGGGTACGTGAGCACGACCCGCCCGGCGGGGAGGGTCTTGCCAACGGTTGCGAACCAGGTCGGGAGTGAGACGGGCTGCATCGCGAGCGGGATCTCGCCTGCGATGGCGGACGCCATCGGGAGCTCCGCCGCGACGAGGACGCCGAGTCCGGCGAGCACCGCCGGCAGCGCGGAGATGGGCCGCAGGAACCGTGCGCGGACAAGGGCATAGGTGCGGTCGGACACGACGGCGAGCATGACCGCGGCAGCGATGGTGACGGCGACGTCGATGCGCCCGGGGATCATGTTCACGATGAGCGGTGCGCGGGCGATCATCCTCCACGGCGTCCAGTTGCCCGGCTCGTTGCCGAGTGCGAGGAAGGCCGCCACGATGCCGAGCACCCCGAAGAGCTGCAGCTTCCGGTCCCTCCACCACACGACCGTCCCGGCGCCGAGGACGCCCAGCAAGGCGATGCCGACGTAGGCCTGGTTCGGCAGGGCGGCACCCTGGTAACCGGCGAAGAAACGAGTCGCGTCCCGCTTCGTGAACCCGATGTCCCACAGGTCCCGCAACCGCAGCCCGCCGCTCCCGGGCGCGATCGTCGGCCAGACTCGGGCGCCGAGATGCGCCGGACCGTCGAGCGCGAACCAGACCGGGTACGCGAGGAGGACCGCCGCCACCACTGCAGCGGTGACGAGACCCCGCACGGCATGAGGCACGCGCTCGCGCAGCTCGACCGGCCGGCGGAGGGCCGCCCAGCAGGCGACGAGCACGATCACGATCCCGGCCAGCATCGCGAACATCACGAGGATCTCGTCGCCGAGGAAGAACTGGACCGTGACGAGCAGCGCCAGCGCGACACCGACGGCGGGAGCACTCCGCCGCTGGCTGAACAGCAGCTCGTCGAGGGAGGCGATCATGAGCGCGACGATCCCGAGCATGCACAGGTTGAAGTGGCCGACTGCCAGGTTGTCGACGACAAAGGGGGAGAACCCGAAGACGAGCCCCGCGGCGAAGGCCGCCGGCACAAATGTCACCCATCTCCGCAACAGGAAGAAGCCTGCGAGCGCCGAGAGCGCAGGGCCGAGGGTTCCGGCGACGTTGAAGCTCGCCACTGGCCCGAACAGGAGCGTCACGGGCGTCAGCGGCACGCCGAGCGCCAGCATCCCGGTGTTCGAGACGAGGTTGATGCCGACCGGGTGGAACTGTGCGCCCGAGTACAGCGGATCGAGACCGTGCGACAGCGCGTAGGCCGGCCAGGCGATGAACCAGGTCGTGAGCGACGGGTCCTCGCAGCCGCAGAGGGTCGTGCTCGAGGGGTGGCCGGCCCAGACGTGCCACCACTGGGCAAAGGAGAGCCCGAGGTAGGCGGCGAAGGCGAGCAGGTACGCCGGCACCGCCGGCCAAGGCCTCGAGACCTGCTCGTCCTGTGTCCGAAGGCGGACCTCGGTCTCCGGTTGCGCGCCGGTCCCGAGGGCTGGCTCTGTCGAGGTGGCGGTGTCGCTCACACCGAGAAGACGGAGCCCGAACGCTCGAGCTCCGAGCGGTACCACTGGATCGTCGGCCCGAGGCCTTCGGCCAGGGTCCGGAACGGCTGCAAGCCGAGCCGCTCGCGGGCCTTTGCGGGGTCGCTCCGCATCGACCAGATCTCGGTCGGCCGCTCGGTGCGCGCCCCGAACTCCGGCTCGATCGGGTTGCCCATCAAGTCGAGGATCGTCTTCGCCACCTCTCGCATCGAGACTTCCTCCCCGCCGCCGACGTTGAAGACCTCTCCCTCGACCCCCTCCGCCGTCGCCCCGCGGACGAAACCGTCGACGAGATCCTCGACGTAGTTGAACTCCCTCGTCTGGTGCCCCTGCGTCATGGCGAGCCGCTCCTTTCGCAGCGCCTTGACGATGATCTCCGGGATGACCCGGTCCGGGCTCTGAGCCGGACCGTAGGCGTTGAAGGGCCGCAGGATGACGACGGGCCACGACCGCCCGAGGTGGAGCATCCTGCAGAAGCGCTCCCCCGCGTACTTGCTCACCGAGTACGGCGAGAGCGGGTTGACGACGGCGTCCTCACGAAACGGCACCGGGATGTCCCCGTACACCTCGCTCGTGCTCGTGTAGACGAACCGCCGGTAGTCCGTCCGAGCGAGCGCCTGAAGGAGGTTGACCGTGCCGTGGATGTTGGTGTCGATGCACTCCTCGACCCGGTCCCACGACTTGCCGACGTGCGTGTAGGCGCCGAGATGGAACACGACCTCTGGCGCCGCCCGCTCGACGAGAGCCGCCATCGCACCGCAGTCGTTCAGGTTCGCGCTGTGCAGCGTCAGCCGGTCCCGCAGGTCGACGAGCCGGACCGGGTAGACGGACGAGACCGTGCTCGTCAGCGCGTGGACGTCTGCTCCGTCGGCAACCAGTCGGCGGGTGAGGTGCGACCCGATGAAACCGGTCGCTCCGGTGACGAGGACCCGGACCCCGGCAAGTCCATCCACGGGCCATCTCCTTCCTGGCACAGCGAGCTCAGCTCCAGTGCGTCCTTGTACGTGTCCATCGACTTCCAGAAGCCCCGGTGCCGGTACCCGAACAGCTCGCCGGCCGCCGCCAGGCCGGGAAGAACGTCTCGTTCCAGGTCCTCTCCCGCCCAATGGTCGAAGGCGCGTCTCTCGAAGACGAAGAAGCCGGCATTGATCCAGTGGTCGAAGAGCCGAGGCTTCTCGTGGAAGCGTCGCACCTGGCCTGTAGCGCCCCAGTCCAGCGTCCCGTATGGGGAGGGGAGGGGCACTGCCGTCACCGTCGCGCTCCTGCCGTGCGCGCGGTGGAACGCCACGAGATCGTGCAGGTCGACAGCCCCGAGCCCATCCCCGTAGGTGGCGAGCCACGACTCGCCGAGCGCTCCCTCACACTTCCTGATCCGCCCGGCGGTGCCTGTCTCCTCGCCGGTGTCGATCACCTCGACCTGCCACTCGGTGGGGAGCTCCCTCGCGAACCCCTCGATGAGGTCGGCCCGGTAGCCCGCTGCCAGGACGAAGTTGGAGAAGCCCTGGTTGGCGTAGATGGCCATCACATGGAAGAGGATCGGTGTGTCTCCCACCTCCATGAGCGGCTTCGGCAATTCGAGGGTGTGCGGGTAGGCGCGGGTACCCCTTCCCCCGCAGAGGATCAGCGTGCGCATGAAGGCGCCGACGCTCGTGCCACGCCTCGCAAGATAGCCGTCAGCTACCTTGCAGCTGCGCAGGCGCGTCGTTCGGGCACTGCCCCGGCGGGTAGCCGGGAAGCTGATACCAGCGCTTCGCCTTCGAATACGGCCCGAGCCACCAGTTCGGCTGTTACGGCTCGAGCTCTCCGGCTCTCCTGGCCCGCCCCAGGTTGCGGCAGACGGCGCAGGCGCAACAGCCTTCCTCTCCCCTCGTTCGGCTGGCAGGAGTCTGTCAGCTCAGACCGGCATGCGTCGAGCTCCGATTCAGCTCCTCCGCCTCGATGCCGCCGGAGCGGGCGGCGTCTATGCCGGCCTCCACCGCCGCCCGCACGGCGCTGGTCTCGCCCGCGACGACGATGTGCTCGGTGTTGCGGACGTGCGAGATCCTGCCCACCTTCTCGCCTGACGGGTTGTAGATCCCGATGCGTGCTCCGACGTAGCGAGGGTGATCGAGCCCGAGCACCGCCACCTCTGCCCGGGCCGCCGCAAAGCGCTTCTCCATCGCTGCCTCACACATCGCGACGATCTCTCCGACGCTCAGCCACGACTCGTCGTTGTACGACACGAGCAGCAGGTCGGCATCGACCGCGTCGATGGTGGCAGCGAGCGCCGCCGGCATCGTGGCACGCTGGTTGAAGGGGCTCTTCGTCGCCGCGTCGCGGCAGTCCTCCCGCTTGCACGCCACGCCGTAGTGGGCCGGGGCGTCCCAGCGGACGATCGTCTCCCAGACGTGGTAGTTGGTGAAATAGCGGTGCTGGTTGTAGGGGGGATCGAGGTAGGCCACGTCGACGTGCCCGACGGACGCCGCAAGGTCGGGCGCGCTCCCGAGAAGCGCTCGCCCCGGACCGGGCACCAGCACGGGCACACGGAGCTCGATCGGTCGCAGCGCCCGGGGCGCCCACTGCTTCAGGTACGCCATCTGCACCCCGGTCGTGGAGTCGACGCGGTCGGCAGCCTCGAGGAGGCTCGTGAGCAGGACGGGGTGAAGGGACGTGCTCGCCCAACGACGCTCGATCGCGTGGCGGATGGCATCGATCCGGCGTCCGTTGTCGGGGTGGAAGAAACGTGCCCGCTCGCAGAACACCTCCGTCACGTACCCACGCTCGCCTTCGAGGGAGTTGAGGTACCCGACGGCATCGGACACTTCGGCGGCGTCGATGCGGGCGGCGTCGGTCCCGACGTACGTCTCGGCGATCACGTACGCGTAGGTGCCCGAGTCCACAGCCGTGACATGAACCCCGGCGAGCTTGAGAGCCGCGGCGACCTTCGCCGTCCCGGAGAACAGGTCGGCTGCGCTCGACGCCCCGGCACTCGTAACGAGGGAGACGAGGGTGGGAACGAGGCGGCGCTTGGAGCCGAGGTATTTGATCAGCTGCCGCGCCCTTCGTCCAC
>JAJYGW010000313.1 GCA_021790615.1 Actinomycetes bacterium
CCACCGCCCCGGGGGCGGCGCGCAGCTCCGTCTACCCCACGGACGTCGCCAAGATGGTGCAGGCGCCGATCTTCCACGTCAATGGCGACGACCCCGAGGCCTGCGTGCGGGCAGCCCGTCTCGCGTTCCGTTTCCGCCAGGAGTTCCACAAGGACGTCGTCATCGACCTCGTGAGCTACCGGCGTCACGGGCACAACGAAGGAGACGACCCCAGCTACACGCAGCCCCTCATGTACCAGCGCATCGACGCCAAGCGCTCGGTGCGCAAGCTCTACACCGAGACGCTCGTTCGCCGCGGAGACCTCACCCTCGAGCAGGCCGAGAAGGCGCTCGATGCCTTCGATGCGCAGCTCCAGGCAGTCCTCGACGAGGTCCGTTCCGCGCCGCCTCCGCCGCCGCCATCGGTCACACTGATGGAAGAGGGCGTGGACGACACCGCCGGTCCCGAGGTCCCGGCCGTCGACACGGGCGTCGCGAGGCCGTTCCTGGTCGAGCTCTCCCGGCGCACCACTGCGGTGCCGGAGGGCTTCACGCTGCACCCGAAGCTGGTGCGCCAGTTCGCCAGCCGTGAGGAGCTCGTCGCGTCCGGGCAGGTCGACTGGCCCTTGGCGGAGCATCTCGCGATCGGCTCGCTCCTCGTCGACGGAGTGGACGTGCGGCTGACCGGCCAGGACACGAGGCGCGGGACGTTCAGCCAGCGCCACGGGGTGCTCGTCGACTTCCGCACCGGCGACGAGCACGTGCCGCTCGCGCACCTGGGAGATCTCGCAGACCCCGAGCGCGGCCGGCCTGGCCGCTTCACCCTGCGTGACTCGCTCCTGTCGGAGTACGCCGCCGTCGGCTTCGAGTACGGCTACTCGGTGGAGGCCCCTGACGCCCTCGTCGCGTGGGAGGCGCAGTTCGGCGACTTCGTGAACGGGGCCGGCATCATCATCGACAACTTCCTCGTCGCAGCCGACGACAAGTGGGGCCAGCACGCTGGGCTGGTCCTGCTGCTCCCCCACGGCTACGAGGGGCAGGGCCCCGAGCACTCCTCGGCCAGGATCGAGCGCTTCTTGACGCTCTCGGCACGTGGCAACCTCCGCGTCGCCGTGCCGTCGACGGCGGGGCAGTACTTCCACCTGCTCCGGTCCCAGCCGAGGCGTACGCCCGCGACGCCGCTGGTCGTCTTCACCCCGAAGTCGATGCTGCGAGCCGTCCGCTCGCGCTCGCCGATCGAGCAGCTCGAGTCCGGCTCCTTCGCCGAGGTGCTCGACGACCCGTCTGTCTCGGACGCCTCCCAAGTGCGCCGCGTCGTGCTGTGCAGCGGAAAGATCGCCCACGAGGCCATGCAGCGGCGCGACGAGCGCGTCAGCGGAGGAGGCCCTCGACCCGTCGTGGATTCCTCCCACGTGTCGCCGTACCGGGCGTCGGAGGTGGCGGTGGTCCGCGTGGAGCAGCTGTACCCTTGGCCGGAGCGGCGCGTCGCGGACGCGCTTGAGCGCTACTCCGCTGCCCGAGAGGTCGTGTGGCTCCAAGAGGAGCCCGAGAACATGGGTGCCTGGTCGTTTGTCCACGCGCGGTTGCACAGGATCCTTCGAGACAGCTACGCGCTCCTCCACGTGAGCCGACGGGAGTCCGCGAGCCCGGGGACCGGGAGCGGGACGCTGCACCAGCTCGAGCAGGCGGTGCTCCTCGACCGTGCGATCGGCTGACGGCAGGACATCTGGGGTTGTGGCTCCGTGACAGCTCCCGGCAGGCGCGTGGTCGTGGTCGACGGTTCGAACCTCGCCACCGAGGGTCGCACCACTCCGAGCCTCCGCCAGCTCGACGAGGCTGTCCGCGCGTACGCCGCTGAGGATCCCGGCGCGGAGATCGTCGTGGTGGTGGACGCCTCGTTCGAGCATCGCATCGATTCGTCGGAGCGAGACCAGCTGGTCGATGCCGAGCTCCACGGCGAAGTCGTCTCACCGCCGGCTGGGGCGATCGGACGTGGCGACGCCTTCGTGCTCCGGATCGCCGAGCGCACCAGGGCACGCGTGCTCTCCAACGACTCGTTCCAGGAGTTCCACGCGGAGCACCCCTGGCTCTTCGACGAGGGAAGGCTCATCGGTGGGAAGCCCGTGCCGGGCATTGGCTGGATCTTCACCCCGCGGATCCCCGTGCGCGGCCCGAAGAGTCGCCAGGCGACCGGGAAGGCGAAGCGTCGGGCGACCGAAGAGCTGTCAGCGCCGGTGAAGGCTGCGGAGCTGGCGAGGGCGGCGAAGAAGGCGGCCGCCCGCGCTGCGCCGCCGCCGGCAGTCCTCCCCGATGGCTCGAAGCCGAGGATCGGCGACGTCTGGAGACCCGAGGAGCCGACGTTGCGCGGCGTGGCCGAGATCGCCCCCGGCGTGCAGACCGCGCGGGCGCCTGCGGCAAAGGCGGCGAAGGCCGAGCCGGCGGCCGCGGCGAAGAAGGCCACGGCCAAGAAGGCGGCGCCTGCGGCAATGGCGGCGAAGGCCGAGCCGGCGGCCGCTGCGAAGAAGGCTACCGGGACGAAGAAGGCCGCCGCCGTCAAGACCGCGAAGTCCGCTGCCGCCAAGGAGACCCCAGCGACGAAGGCGCCCACCGCCGAAGCGGCCAAGGCCGAAGCCCCCGTCAAGAAGGCGGCGGCGAAGAAGGCCACGGCGAAGAAGGCGGCGCCCACCGCCGAAGCGGCCAAGGCCGAAGCCCCCGTCAAGAAGGCGGCGGCGAAGAAGGCCACGGAAAAGAAGGCGGCGTCCGCCGCCAAGGCGGCCACGGGGGCGCGCAGCACCGCCGTGCATGATCCGGTGATCCAGGAAGCCATCGGTGAAGCGCTCGTCGAGGCGTTCGCCCCGCTCGCCGGGGCCGGCGACGGCGGTGGCGAGCGCGGAGAGGAAAAGCCGGGGAAGCGCAAGGGGAAAGCCGGCCGGCGCCGAAGGCGACGAGCCGTCGGACCCCCGCCTGCCGTCAACGAGCCGCTCGCGTTCATCACTTTCGTCGCGTCGTACCCGCTCGACAGCGAGCTCGACGGCGAGGTGGTCTCGTACACCTCGCATGGTGCGATGGTCGACGTCGACCTCCCTGACGGGGGTGTCCTGCACGCGTACATCCCGCTGACCGCGATGGGCAGCCCGCCGCCGGCGAAGGCGCGAGAGGTCATGCGGCGCGGAGAGCGGCGGAGGTTCGTGCTCGTCGGGCTCGACCCGCCAAGGCGCGTCGCCGAGCTCGCGCTCCCCGCCCCTGTCGGCGCGCACGGCGCGTCGGCTCGGTGACTGCCTGAGCCCGAGCGACGTGGTTGGTAGCGTCGTGACGATGCGCCCCTCCGACGTGCTCCCGCACCGTGACCCGTTCCTGTTCGTGAGCGAGGTCGTCTCGGTGGAGCCGGGGCGCTCGGCGTCGGGGCGCTGGCACCTCACGGGGGAGGAGCAGTTCTTCGCGGGCCACTTCCCAGGCCGCCCAACCCTGCCGGGCGTGCTGATGCTCGAGTCGCTCGCGCAGCTGGGAGGGATCGCCGTGCTGGCGGACCAGCGGTTCTCTGGCAAGCTCCCCCTCTTCGGCGGGATCGACCGGGCTCGGTTCCGTCGCCAGGTGCTGCCCGGGGAGACCCTGGAGCTCGAGGTCACCGTCGAACGGCTCTCACCGCGCGCCGGCACGGGGCACGGGCG
>JAJYGW010000162.1 GCA_021790615.1 Actinomycetes bacterium
GAAGTGGGCGACCCGGCTGTTGAACGACACGCTCGCTGAGCATCAGCGAGGCGTCTTCCGGCACTGAGCATGATGATGCCCACGGCGTAGTTCCGTGGTTGCGCTGTCGGCACGGTCACGACAGCGTGGGGACGTCCTGACGCGCAAGGACCTCCCCGCTGAGTTGTCCAGACACACGAGGAGGTCCTCCACAAACACCCCGGAGGGCGTCCGTGTTGATCGTAGACAGTGATCCGGCCGTGGTCGAGCAAGCCCTTGCCGCAGGGGAGCTGAGCTGCCCAACCTGCGCCGGCTCGCTTCGACCGTGGGGCTTCGCAAGGGAGCGGGCGCTGCGTGACCACGGGGTGGAAGGACGCCTCAGGGTCCGAAGGTCCAGGTGCCGGGCCTGCGAAAAGACCCATGTGCTTCTCCCCGACAGCTGCCTTTTGCGTCGCAGGGACAGCGTCTCGAGCATCGGCCGGGCCCTCCTCGACAAGGTGACCGGCAAGACGAGGGCCGCCGTCGCCGCGGGCCTCGGGGTCCCCGCCGACACCGTCCGGGGCTGGTTCCGGCGGTTCTCCCGGCGCGCCGAGGAGCTGCGTGCCCGGTTCTGGGCCCACGCCCACCTCCTCGATCCGTCCCTGCCGGCGATCGAGCCGGCCGGCTCTGCCTTCGCCGACGCGCTCGGTGCCCTGGGCGTCTTGATGCGCGCGGCGACCCGCAGGCTCGGCGCGCGCCCCGAGTGGGCGTGGGCGTCGGTGCTCACCGGCGGGCTCCTGCTCGCCAACACGAGCTCCCCCTGTCCGAGCACCTGATCGGCCGGGCACCCTTCGTTGCGCCCGAAGAGGGCGACCAAAAGACGGAGGGAACGATGGAAGACCGAGCGAGCGAGATCGCGCTGTTCCGCTACAGCCTCGTGCGCGAGCTGTTGACAGAGAAGCTGTCCAAGGCCGAACGCGGCCGACGCGTCCGTGACCTTGCGTCCAGGACCCACATGGGTCCCGGCGGCGCCGCCATCAGGGTGTCGCGCGGCACGATCGATCGCTGGGTGCGCACGCTTCGGGCCGGCGGCTTCGCCGCCTTGAAGCCCGCCCCACGGGCCGCCAACCCGAAGACGCCCAAAGAGGTGCTCGACCTCGCAGAGCGCCTGCGGCGAGAGCGTCCCGAGCGCACCGCCGCCCACATCTGCGAGCTGCTGGCGACCGTGAACGGCTGGGCGCCCGACGAGCGCACCATCCAGCGGCACTTCAACCGGCTGGGGTTGTCGCGTCGCATCAGCCAGGCGAAGATCGCGTTCGGGCGCTTCGAGGCAGAGCGGCGCAACGAGCTGTGGACCGGCGACGCGCTCCACGGCCCGGTCGTCGGCGGCAAGAAGACGTACCTCTTCTGCTTCATCGACGACTACTCCCGCGCGCTGACCGGTTACCTGTGGGGATACTCCGAGGACACGCTTCGCCTCGAGGCAGCCTTTCGTTCTGGCATCGA
This sequence comes from Actinomycetes bacterium, assembly GCA_021790615.1. The sequence goes on from JAJYGW010000162.1 coordinate 1,465, forward strand.
ACGGCGGGGGCTTCCCTCTCGGTGCTACCTCGACAACGGGTCCGCCATGGTGTCCCACCAGCTCTTGCGGGCGTGCGCCACGCTCGGGGTGGTCCTGGTGCACAGCCGTCCGGGGCGCCCCGAAGGCCGCGGGAAGATCGAGCGGGCGTTCGAGACCGTGCGCCATCAGTTCCTCGTCGAGCTCGATCCAAAGAGGGTGAAGGACCTCGCCACCTTGAACCGGCTCTTCGGCGCCTGGGTCGAGTCCGTCTATCACCGCCGCGTGCACTCGGAGACCGGGGTTGCCCCGATCGAGCGGTTCATGGCCGAAGGCCCACCGACGCCACCGGCTCCCGATCAGCTGCGCGAGGCGTTCTTGTGGGCCGAGCGCAGAAGCGTGGCCAAGACCGGGACCGTGAACCTGTTCGGCAACGTCTACGAGGTCGATCCCGCCTTGGTCGGACGCAGAGTCGAGCTCGTCTTCGACCCTTTCGACCTGGCCCACGTGGACGTCCGCTACGAGGGGCGGTCGATGGGAGCAGCCGTCGTCCACGTGACGAGGCGCCACTGCCATCCCCGGATCGCAGAAGCGCCGCCCAAGCCAGAGCCCACCGGCATCGACTACCTCGGGATCATCGAGGCACGCCACGCAGCTGAGAACGCCCGACCCATCTCCTACGACGTGCTCGCCGCCCCAGAGCCCGACCCGGTGGTCGGCCCCGGAGCTGACGCGCGCTGGCACGAGCCCCCGGCGCGGGACCTCGTCTCCGACCGGCCGCTCAAAGAAACCGAGGAAGGCCGATGAGCATCGAACGGCTCCGCGCCCACTACGGGTTCACGAAGATGCCCTTCGGCAAGGACATCGCCCCTGGTGCCCTGCACAAAAGCGCCTCCCAGCAAGAGGCGGTCGCCCGCATCGGCTTTCTGGTCGCCGAGTCCCAGGCAGGGGTGGTCACCGGGGAGGTCGGGGCGGGCAAGACGGTGGCACTCAGGGCCGCGATCTCGCTTCTCGATGCGTCCCGCCACACCGTCATCTACCTCGCCAACCCGACCGTGGGCGTCCGTGGCCTCCACGCGGCGGTCGTGGCCGCCTTGGGCGGCGTGCCACGGTTCCACGCCGCGGCGCTCGTCCCCCAGACCGAGGAGATGCTCGCGACCGAGACCGCAGAGCGCGGAAGAAAGGTCGTCCTCTGCGTCGACGAGGCCCACCTGCTCTCGAGCGAGCAGCTCGAAGCGCTGCGGCTCTTGATGAACCAAGAGCTCGACTCGGTGAGCCCGTTCGCCCTGGTGCTGTGCGGCCAGCCGACGCTGCGACGGCGCATCCGCCTCGGGACCTTCGCCGCGTTGGAACAGCGCATCGCGCTGCGCTACCACCTCCAAGGTATGACGGCCACAGAGACCGGCGCCTACATCGCCCATCACCTCGCTCTGGCCGGGCGCTCGGACACCTTGTTCTCCGACGACGCGATCGCGCTCATCCATCAAGTCGCCCGAGGGCTTCCCCGGGCGGTCAACAACCTGGCGGTCCAGTCCCTCGTCGCCACCTACGCCGAGAAGAAGGCGATCGTCGACGAGTCCTCGGCCCGCATGGCCGTCGCCGAGATCACGGGGGAATGACCGTGGCCTCTCGGCGATGCACGGCTCAAAAGACCGGCACCCAGCAGGTCGGCGTCCTCGTCGATCTGCTCCCGGGTCCCTCGACCGACGCAGTCGCGAGCCGGGTCCTCGAGATCGTCGTCCAAGAGCTGATCACCACCGGCGCCGAGGTCACCGCCGTCAGCGTCGAGGTCCGCGGCCACATCGGGTCGTGGTGAGCCGCTCTCTCAGCGCGACGCCCCCGTGGTGTCAACCATCGTCGTGGTGTCGGCGAATCCCACCGGCACCTCGTGCACCACCGGCGACACCGTGAGCACCCGCGCCGCCAGCGCGTCGATCGAGCGTGATCATGCTGGGCGCCGGTCCCGTGCTCATCGAGTCCGTCGGGCAACACCCTAAGGGCTGACGCAAGAATAAGTTCCTGAATCTGGGCGCAATGCTATCGGCTCCTGCTCGAAGGCGAGCAGCCGTCGAGAACTTCGGAGCGGAGGAATCGGCGAAGTTCCCCACGCGCGGGAAGGAGCTGTTCCGCCGCGATCCAGGGCAACGGCGCGCCGGTCCCGAGGTCCACGAGGCACCCTTCCCGGACCGCATCGGAGGCGA
>JAJYGW010000297.1 GCA_021790615.1 Actinomycetes bacterium
CGATGGTGGTGGACCTCAGTGAGGCGGAGGTTCCCAGGTGAGGCAACGTAGCGATCTACGCGGAGGTTTCTGGTGAGTCAACTCGCTCATGACCTGTCGCCGACGCCCCGGTGGTAAGTTGCGGCCGTCCCGCGGGCGGCGTCGCACCATGGCAACGGTCCTTGGCGTGCCCGGTCCGCACACGCGCGTGAGCAGGAGAGGACCGTGAAGACGCAAGCCGCCGTGCTCTGGAACGTGGGTGAGCCCTGGAGCGTCGAGGAGGTCGAGCTCGCGGAGCCGGTCGCCGGGGAAGTCAGGGTGAAGCTCGCCGCCTCCGGCCTCTGTCACTCGGACGAGCACCTCGTGACGGGCGACATCCCCATCACGCTCCCGGTGATCGGCGGGCACGAGGGGGCAGGGGTGGTGGAGGCCGTCGGCCCCGGTGTGACGAGCGTCTCGGAAGGCGACCACGTCGTGCTCAGCTTCATCCCGGCCTGCGGACGCTGCCACTACTGCTCGACGGGGCGCCAGAACCTCTGCGATCTCGGCGCCCACCTTCTCGCCGGCATGCCGATCGCCGACGGGGTGCCCCGTTTCACCTCGAAGGGACGTGGGATCGGGACGATGTGCCTCCTCGGCACCTTCTGTCCGTACACGGTGGTGCACGAGTCCTCCGTCGTGAAGATCGACGAGGCGATGCCGCTCGAGGTCGCCGCGCTCGTCGGCTGCGGGGTGACGACCGGATGGGGCTCGGCGGTGTACTCCGCAGAGGTGCACGCGGGCGAGACGGTGGTGGTCGTCGGCACCGGCGGCGTGGGCGTGAACGCCGTGCAGGGCGCACGCCTCGCAGGGGCCAGGCACATCGTGGCGGTCGACCCGGTCCCTTTCAAGAGGGAGCAGGCGATGGCGTTCGGCGCCACGCATGCCGCTGCGGACATGGATGCCGCGAAGACCCTCGTCGAGCAGCTCACCTGGGGGCAGATGGCGGACAAGGCGATCCTCACCGTCGGCACGGCAGAGGGAGAGCTGATCGCCCCGATGCTCGACCTGCTCTCCAAGGACGGTCGCGCCGTGGTCACGGCCATCGCGCCGATCTCCCAGATGGATGTGAAGCTCAACCTCCATCTGCTCACCCTCTTCCAGAAGCAGCTCCACGGCGCGCTCTTCGGGTCGGCCAACCCGCGGGCCGACATCCCGAAGCTGCTCTCGCTCTACCGTGACGGCCAGCTCAAGCTGGACGAGCTGGTGACGCGCACCTACAAGCTCGAGGACGTGAACCAGGGCTACCAGGACCTGCGCGACGGGAAGAACGTCCGCGGCCTGATCGTCTACAGCTGAACCTCCCCACCACGTCGCCGGCCCGCGAGCCGCCGACGCGGTGAGAGGAGCGACGAGGAGGCGTGCGTGCGAGCGGTGGGCATCAATCGGTTCGGGGGCCCAGAGGTCCTGGAGGTCGTCGAGCTCCCGGTGGAGGAGCCGGGTGAAGGCGAGGTGCGGGTGCGGGTCGCTGCAGCGGCGGTCAACCCCACCGACACCGCGCTGCGCGCGGGCCTGCGGAGCGAGATGTACGAAGGGGTCGAGCGGCCGTTGGTCCCTGGGATGGAGCTTGCCGGCGTCGTGGACGCGGTCGGGCCCGGTGCTGGCTGGAACGTCGGCGACGAGGTGGTAGCGGTCGTCGTCCCAGGGCCACGAGGTCGCGGAGCCCAAGCCGAGGAGGTGGTGGTGCCGGCCGCCTCGGCCGCACGGCTGCCCGCCGGTGCGAGCTTCGCCGAAGGTGCCACCCTGCCCATGAACGGGCTCTCCGCCCGGATCGCGCTGGACCTGCTCGGCCTGCGGCCCGGGCAGACGTTGGCGGTCACCGGCGCTGCAGGTGCGGTGGGGGGCTACGTGATGGAGCTGGCCAAGCTCGAAGGGCTTCGCGTCATCGGTGACGCCTCGGAGGAGGACCGGGACCTCGTCTCCCGGCTCGGTGCCGACGTCGTGGTGCCGAGGGGCGACGACGTGGCGTCTGCCATCCGCGACGTCTGCCCGGAGGGCGTCGACGGGCTCGTCGACGCCGCCTTGCTGAACCGCAGGATCCTCCCAGCCGTCCGTGACGGAGGCGCCGTCGCCGCCGTCCGCCCGTTCCAGGGCGACACCGAGCGCGGCATCACCGTGCACCTGGTGCTGGTGGCGAACCACGCCAGGGACTCCGAGGCGCTCGCCGAGCTCAGCAGGCTGGCGGGAGAGGGAAAGCTCACGCTTCGGGTCGCCAGGACCTTCCTGCCGGAGGAGGCGCCCGACGCGCACCGCGCTCTCGAGGCGGGAGGCGTGCGCGGCAGGAACGTGATCGTCTTCCCCTGACGGGTCCCCGCTTCTCCACGCAGGCCCTCGGCGAGCGGGTTCTCGGCGAGCAGGTCCTCGGCGAGCGGGTTCTCGGCGAGCGGGTTCTCGGCGAGCGGGTTCTCGGCGAGCGGGTTCTCGGCGAGCGGCTCAGGCCGTCCGGTGCGCGTCGGAGATCGCCCGCCACACCTTCTCGGGGGTCGCAGGCATGTCGATGTGGCGCACGCCGAGGTGCGAGACGGCGTCCACGACGGCGTTGTGGACCGCAGGGGTCGAGCCGATGGTGCCGGACTCCCCGATCCCCTTCGCGCCGAGCTCGTTGCGCGGCGTCGGCGTCTCCATCGTCACGGTCTCGAAGCTCGGGAGCTCGGTGGCGCTGATGAACAGGTAGTCCGCCAGGTTGGAGGTGAGCGGGTTGCCCAGCTCGTCGTAGCGGAACTCCTCGATCAGCGCCTGCGCCGCACCTTGGGCGAGGCCCCCGTGGATCTGCCCCTCGGCGAGGAGCGGGTTGACGATGCGGCCGGCGTCGTCGAGCGCCACCATCCGGCGGAGCGCCACGCGCCCGGTCTCGAGCTCCACCTCGACGACCGCCAGGTGGGCTCCGAAGGGAAAGGTCGGCCCCGGCGCGCTGAAGTCCACCTCGGCCAGGAGCGGGCCGCCCTTCTCCATCGCGGCGGCGGCGAGCTCGGCCCAGCTGCGCCCGGCGGCCGGCGAGCCAGCGACGTGAAGGCCGCCGCCGCCCTCGGCCACGACGACGTCGTCCGGCGAGGCCTCGAGGAGCTCCGCGGCGAGCTCCTTGGCCGCGGCCACGACCTGCACCGCCGCCTGCTTGGCTGCCACGCCCCCCGTCTGCAGCGAGCGGGAGCCGAAGGTGCCGACCCCGCGAGCCACGAGGTCGGTGTCGGAGTGGACGAACTCGATGTCCTCCAGCGGGATCCCGAGCTCATCGGCCACGAGCATCGACCACGCGGTGTCGTGGCCCTGGCCGTGGGGCGAGGTCCCCGTCTTCACGACGACCTTGCCGTCGGGGCGGATCTCCACCGAGGAGAACTCGCTCCCAGGGAGGCCGTTGGTGATCTCGACGTAGACCGAGAGCCCCAATCCGAGCTGGACGGGATCGCCCGCCTCGCGCCGCACCCGTTGCTCGGCACGGAGCTCTGCGTACCCGGACACCTCGAGCAGACGCGCCAGCGCGGCGTCGTAGTTGCCGATGTCGTACTCCGTGCCGGTCGGGGTGGTGAACGGGAAGCGATCGGTCCCCGCCACGACGTTGGCCCGGCGCACCTCGGCGGGGTCGAGCCCGATCTCTGGTGCGAACAGGTCCAGC
>JAJYGW010000233.1 GCA_021790615.1 Actinomycetes bacterium
CCCCGACGAGGTTGCAGGGCGGCACCGGGCGATCGCCTGCACGCCCGAGGGATCCGAGCACCCCGGCGACGGCGATGTAGTCGATGTCGTGCCCCGCCTGGTCGGAAAGAGGTCCCTCTTGGCCCCATCCGGTCATGCGGCCGTAGACGAGCCGGGAGTTGCGCTCGAGGCACACCTCGGGCCCGAGCCCCAGCCGTTCGGTGACACCGGGTCGGAAGCCTTCGAGGAGCACATCCGCCATCCCGACGAGCTCGAGCACGAGCCCGACGCCGCCGCTGGACTTGAGGTCGACCCCGATCGAACGCTTCCCCCGCTGCAGCACGTCCCAGGCTGGTCCACTCGGCTCTTCCTCCGCCACGCTGGAGCTGCGCTCCACGCGAACGACGTCGGCTCCGAGGTCGGCCAGCACCATGGCGGCGAAAGGGCACGGCCCTATCCCGGCGAGCTCGACGACTTTCACTCCCGCGAGCGGGCCGGTACGAGATGTTGACGGCATGGGCGCATGCTCCTCGCTCGCGATGGCGACGCGCAACCGCGGTCGTCCCGACGCTGCCCGCACGTGCGACAATCGCCCTCGTGCAGCCGTCAGAGCTTCTTGTCAGATCATTGCCATGAGTGACGAGGAGCGCGGCTGGTCAGATCCGGTGGTCGCGTTCGCACCGGGGCGGGTGAACCTGATCGGCGAGCACACGGACTACACCGGCGGCTACGCGATGCCCATCGCGATCCAGCTCGGGACTCGGGTGACGTACACGACCGACCGTACGTCACCGATCGTCGAGCTGAGCTCGTCCTGGGAGAGCGCGCCGGCCTCGGTGCCTCTCTCGATCCCTGAGGACAGTGCTCAGATCGAGGCGTTGCTGCCGGAGTGGTCACGCTATGTCGCCGGCGTCGTGGCGGCGCTCCGCCCGCCTGCCGGCGGCAAGGGCGAGATCGTCTCGGACCTGCCCATCGGCGCCGGCCTGTCCTCGAGTGCCTCCCTCGAGCTCGCCCTTGCACTGGCGCTCGGATTCCGGGGTGATCCCGTCGGGCTCGCCCTTTTCGGCCAACGGGCCGAGCATCTGGCGAGCGGGGTCGCGACCGGCCTCCTCGACCAGCTCGCGATCGCGTGCGGCACCGATGGCCACGCCATGCTCCTCGACTGCCACAGCAATGAGATCGACCAGGTGCCGCTCGCTCGGGAGATCGATCTCGTCGTCGTCCACTGCGGCGTGCCGCGCACGGTCGTCGGGAGCGGCTACTCCGAGCGGCTGGAGCAGTGCCGGGCCGCCGAACGCGAGATCGGCCCGCTCCGCGTCGCTACCTCCGAGGACGTCGAGCAGATCCAGGATCCTCTGCTCCGACGCCGGGCGCGGCACGTCGTGAGCGAGAACGCACGGGTCCTCGAGTTCGCCGGTGCTCTTCGGCAGGAAGACATGAGACAGGCCGGGCTCCTCATGAACGAGAGCCATCGGAGCCTCTCGGTGGACTACGAGGTGTCGCTGCCAGAGCTCGACGCGCTCGTCCGGTGGCTCCAGGGCGCTCCCGGCGTGCTCGGTGCTCGGATGACCGGGGCGGGCTTCGGCGGCTGTGCCGTCGCCATGACGCGACCGGGAGCTCTGACCGGCATGCTCGACCACCGCCGGCACTGGGTGGTCCGAGCGGCCGACGGTGCTCGTCTCGTCACTCGAGACCGAGCAGCTCCCTCCGTTTGCGGTCGAACTCGTCGTCGGTGATCACCCCGAGCTCGTGCATCCGCTCGAGGTCTCGTAGGCGGTCGCCGAGCTGACCACCGGGCGCCGACATGGGAGCCGTACCCGGAGCTCGCGCGGGCGAAGCCACCGGACTGACCTCGGCAGTGTGAGGAGCGGCCGGATCAACAGAAGAAGTTGGCGGCGGACGGCGCGGCGGAGGAGGAGGTTGCTCGTAGCGAGCCGGGGGTGGCGGCGTCTCGGGTGGCGCGCGACGCGCCTCGGCGGCTCTCCGGTATGACTCGCGATCCCCGCTCATGAGCCGGTTGATCAACGACTGCATCTCGGCCGGATGCCGGATGTCGGGGAACGGCTCCTGCCCACTCGCTCCGGCCGACTCGATGGTGAGGCTCCCGGCCCCGACGAGGCGCTCCAGCAAGGTCTGGTGATAGGTCACGTCCTGGACCCGCTCGAGCGGGATCTCGCGTCCCGTCCGACGCACGACGCCCCAGCGGTAGATGACGCGGTTCGTGGTGATGACGAGCAGTCGGGACCGCCACGTCACGACCTTGGCGGCGAGCCAGCAGAACGTGATCACGGCCACGATCGCAAACACGTAGAGCGCCCAGACGGGCGCTGACACCCAGTACACGAGGATCGCCACGCAAGCGGCAACGACAACGATCGTGACGGAGATCGGCCGCGCGAGGACCGACCAGTTCGGGAACGATTCGACGACGACCTCCTCGCCCGGGGCAAGGAGCTTGTGGGGGAAGCTCACAGCGACTCCTGTGATGCTCTGCCTTCAGGGCCTGGCGGCCCTATGCGAGCTTTCCCCCGATGGAGCCGGCGCCGCGCAGCACGGACCCGTCCGCACCCGACGTCGAGTACGCCACCGAGGGGCGGGCGATGGCTTCGCTGAGCAGCTCGAGGAGCAGCGCGGGGAACGGCATGGGCGGGTCTATCCAGAGGTGTCGCCCGAGAGAGCCCGGGATCGTGTTGATCTCGTTCACGTAGAGCGCCTCGCCGTCGGAGAGGAAGTCGATCCGGGCGATGCCCCGAACGCTGCACAGGTTCGCCACTTCGGGTGCGACCGTGCGGATCTGGCGCTCGAGCTCGGGCTGGATGCGAGCAGGCAGTTCGCGCGGAGCCGTCGACATCCCCTCGCTTCCCACGTACTTGTCCGAGTAGCCGAGGATCTCGCCGCCCGCCCCTGAGCGCAGCGGCTTCTCCACCGCGGACAGCTGCACTTCCGGCCACATGCGAACCGCAACCTGCAGGTCGAACAGCTCCGGCTGATACGGCTCGAGCACCGCACCGCGCTTCAGGTGCGAGTTCGCCTTGAGGCGTGCCCGTGCCGAGTCGTAGTTCGACACGACCTCGATGCCGATGGACGACCCTCCGAAGCGCGGCTTCACGATGTAAGGCCCCGGGAAGCTCGGTGGTGGCGAGCCGTCGTAGAGCGGGACCCGCGGCAGCATCTGCAGGAATGCAGAGGCCACGAGGGCCGAGAAGGCCAGCTTGTCCATGCCGATGAGCGCCCCGGCGAGCGTGGGCCCGCTGTAGGGGATCCCGCACAGGTCGAGCACTCCTTGCAGCGTCCCGTCCTCGCCCGGACCTCCGTGGCAACAGATGAGTGTGGCGTCGATTTCGAGATGCTCGTCCTTCGCCCCGAACCGTCCCCCTCGCCTCGCGACGAAACCTCCCCCGGCGCCGACGCTGAGCCGCAGCGGCGTCGAGCTCGCCGGCACCCCGTCCGCGTACTCGGCCGCCTCGAGGCCGTTCGGCACCTCGAACCACTCACCTGTCTTCGACCAGTAGAGCGAGTGGATCTCACCGATGTTCGGCGCGCCCCGCAAGCCGCGGGCAGCCTGCAGCCCGGTCAGGATGGACACGTCATGTTCGGGTGATGGCCCTCCGAAGATCACGCCGACGCGCGCGGGTGCCCCGCCGGCTCGAAGGCCGATCGCGCCGCTGATCCCGAGTGCCCCCCGGTCGTCGAACGAAAGGCCACGAATTTTCGGTGGCTTCATGGCGGCGCTCACTCTACTGCTCGTGCCGGCACCGTTGTGACTCCCGCCGGAGGCTGCGCCCCCGCCATCGCCAGGTTGGCGTGCCCACCAAGAGGGAATCTGTCAAGGGAAATGGTCCGGGAGATCGTTCTCGTACAGCACGGCGTCGCCGGGACCGAGGTTGGCACGCACCCAGTCGAGGGCCTGATCGAGGCGGTCGACCGTCATGACCCTGCCGGGATCCTCCGCCGCCGCCGCCCCTTCCAGCAGTGAGGCACGGTTCGTGCGTGCGATGACGAGCACGTGGTCAGCCACCCGAGCGGCGGACTCACCGAGCGCGGCGTTCTCCTCGTGCTGGATCGGCCCGAGCTCCACTATGCCGGGAGTGACGACCACGCGGCGACCACCGGTCGACACGGTCGGCTCCGACTTGAGCCTCGACAGACCGATGAGAGCGCCGGTGGGGTTCGAATTGAAGGTGTCGTCGAACACCACGTAGCCGCCGTCGGCCACATAACGCTGGAGGCGGTTCGCCGGGACGGGGAGGCTCACCAGCCTCGCGAGCACGTCCTCGGGCGGCACTCCGAGCTCGATCGCGACGGCGGCGGCACAGGCGACGTTCGTGAGGGCCGTCGGCAGGTCGGACTGGGGCACCGACGCCGCTCCGACCCGGTGGCCGCCAACGCGCAGCTCGAGGCCTTCCTCCGACGCGAGCACCGACACGTCCGCCACCTCGTTCGAGCCCGACGCCTCGACGACCTTCTTGCCGGCGCCGCGCAACGTGGGCACCAGGCCGAGCAGCCGAGCGTCGTCCACGTTGAGCACGACCACTGACGCCGTCTCGCAGATCTCCGCCTTGGCCGCGAGGGTGCGGTCGAGAGACTTGAACCTCTCGAGGTGCGCCGGCCCGATCGCGGTGATCACGGAGATCTCCGGACGCACCCAGGAGCACATGGCGGCGATCTCGCCGGGCCCGTAGGTTCCCATCTCGGCCACGAAGACCTCGGTGGCCGGTCCGAGGTGCTCGTTCACGGTGCGAGCGAGCCCCGCCCGGTTGTTGAAGCTCTTCGGGCTCGGGAGCGTCGTCAAGAAGGGGCTGACGAGATGAGCGATGTAGCCCTTCGTCGTGGTCTTGCCATACGAGCCGGTGACGGCTACCACTCGGGGCCGGACGCGCTCCAGACGCCCGCGGGCATCCCGGACGAACTTTCGAGCCACCACGTCCTCGGCCGGTCGTGTCAGGACGAGGGCGACGTCGACAACCATCGGTACGGCGAGAGCCGTGAAGCCGGCGGCGATGAGCGCTCCCCGGTTGCCACCCCCGATCCAGCCGGCACCGATCGCGACCACCTCGAGCAGGAGGGTGACCACCGCGAGCGTCGACAGCCGCCTCGTCCAGGCAAGACGCCCGGTCCTGCCGCGAAGCGGGAGCCGGAGCGGCGCGGCACCCGCCACTGCCGCCGGCAGCACGGCGACGGGTGGGACCGCGACGGCGACGGCCGCACCGGCGAGGCCGAGCAGAGCGAGACCGGCGTTGTCGGCAGCGCTGCGCCACCATCTCCAGGCGAAACGGGACGTCTCCCCCGCCAGGTAGTGCTCTCGTTGCGCCACGCGCAACCAACGGAGCGATCCGGCGACCGTGCCTGCCACGGCGAGCAGGAGCGCGACTGCGTCGACAGCAGTCATCTGGCGACGACGAGCCGGTCCACCGCTGCCCGGAGATGGCCGGGTATCACGAGTGGCGTCATGTGCCCGACTCCGGGCACCACCTCGAGGCGTGGGCTCGTGGCGAAGGTGGAGGCGATGCGATCGGCCACGGCCGGCGGCGCCGCCGTGTCGAGCGCCCCCCAGACGAGCTCGACGGGGCACGAGACCGCTCTGATCGATGCGGTGTACTCCTCCTCACGCTCCTCGAATATGGCTTTCACGAGCACCTCCCGCATCACTCCTGTCGCAGCCCGATAATCGGCCGAGCCGTACCGCTGCCGGTAGCGCTCGAGCCGCTCCTCGCCGATGAGGCCGCTTCGGGCCAGCTTCCGTGCGACGCGGTAGGTCAACGGCGACGCGCCCGGCCGCCGACGCCGGGCCGGCTCACCACGGCGGCCGCGAGCACCGCCGGTCGGAGCTGCTGGCACGGAGCTCTTGGAGAACAGCGGCGCGCCGGTGAGCACGAGACCCGCGACACGGTCAGGACGGGCCGCGGCGAGGTGGGTCGCGACCCGGCCGCCGAACGAATGGCCGAGCAGCACGACGGTGCCACCGATCTCGTCGAGCAGCGGCTCGAGAGCCTTCGCGTACCTGGGCGTGCCCCAGGCCTCTTCGGGCGGCGGCGTGCCGCCGAAGCCCGGCAGGTCGATGGCGATCGCCGGCACCGGACCGTCCGGCAGCGCGAGGTCCGACGAGGAACGGCCGAGCAGCGACGACGTGTCGGGTGCCAGGACAGCGTGCGCGGGCACCGCCGTCGCTTCGCCCCCGAGGACGAGGGCGAAGTCCCGGTGGTCCCGAGCCCAACCGTGCAGGGCGATCACAGCCGGCGCGCCGGTCCCGTGAACTTGACCGAACAGCCGGCCGCCGTCGAACGACGTCAGCACGGCGAGCACCATACCGGGCGTCCGGTGCCGTCGACGCTGACACAGCCACCTTGTACCGTCCAGGTGTGCTCACCTCCCGGCGCCCTGGGAATCCCGACGACCTGCTCGTCGGGTGCGATCGGGAGCAGGTCGAGGCGATCACGACCCCGGTCCGGCCGCTCTGCGTGCTCGCCGGAGCCGGCTCCGGGAAGACGCGCGTCCTCACCCGGCGTATCGCCTGGCGCGTGCTCGACGGGTCTGCGTCGACCTCTCACGTGCTGACACTCACCTTCACTCGCAAAGCCGCTGCCGAGCTACGAGGCCGCCTCGCCGCTCTCGGTCTCCCCGAGGCGGTCACGGCGGGGACGTTCCACGCGATCGCGTTGTCCGAGCTCCGGCGCCTCGCGGCCGAGCGACGAGAGCGACCGCCCGTCGTCCTCGCATCGAAGGCACGGATCGTCCACGCCGTGCTCCAGGAGCACCGCACCCGTCTCGGCGGACGCGCCCGCAGGCCCGCACGAGGTTCGCCTCGGGGTGAGCGCCCGCTGCCTGTCTATGAGGTCGCGACAGAGATCGAGTGGGCGAAGTCGCGCCTCGTCACCCCGGCCTGTTACGGGTTCGAGGCGCGCTCGGCCGGCCGTGAGGTGCCGCTTGCCCACGGGATCGTGGCCGAGCTGTACGAGGCCTATGAGACCGAGCGTCGACGGCGGGGGGTGCTCGACTTCGAGGACCTGCTCACGATGTGCGCAGCGGAGATCGCCTCCGACCCGGAGTTCGCCGCATCCACCCGCTGGCGGTTCCGCCACCTCTTCGTCGACGAATACCAGGACGTCAACGCCGCTCAGCTCGGGTTGTTGAAAGCCTGGTGCGGCTCCGAGCAGGACCTCTGTGTGGTCGGGGACCCCGATCAGGCCATCTACGGATGGAACGGTGCCGACCCCGAGGCGATCCGCCGCTTTCCCGAGGAATTCCCGGGGGGGCGCGTGCTCGAGCTCCGAACGAACTACCGCTCGACCGGCGAGGTCCTCACGATTGCGTCGGCCGTCCTCGACCGCGGCCAGCCGCTCACCGCCGGCGGTCCAGTGCCGGACGGTCCGGTCCCGACCCTCGTGGCCTACGAGAGCGATGCGGTCGAGGCCACCGGCGTGGCCGAGCGGATCCGGCTGGCACACCGGCCGGGTCGCCGGTGGTCTCAGATCGCAGTGCTTGCACGAACGAATGCCCAGCTGGCGCAGTTCGCGGGGGCGCTTCAGGCGCGCGGCATCCCGTGCCGGGTCCTCGGTGACGGGATGTTCCTCCGCAAGCCACACGTCTCGGCTGCCATCGACGGCCTCGAGCGGGCTCCCGACTCCGCCTCCCTCTCCGCCTTCGCCCATGACCTCCGCCTCTCGACCGACGCCGACCCGGCGGAAGCCGGCGATCTGGTCGACCTCGCGGCGATGATCGAGGAGTACCTGAGCACCGACGAGTTCGCCTCCGGTCACGGGTTTCGGGGGTTCGTCGAGGCCAACGCTCGGGCGATCGAAGCCACGGGAAGCGGCGACTCCGTCGAGCTCATGACCTTCCACCGGGCGAAAGGGCTCGAATGGCCGGTCGTGTTCCTCGTCGGGCTCGAGGACGGTCTCGTGCCGATCGCACACGCCCGAGACGCAGCAGCCCTCGACGAGGAGCGACGCCTCCTGTATGTGGCCTGCACGCGGGCCGAGGAAGAGCTGCACTGCTCGTGGGCGCGCGAGCGCCGTTTCTCATCGGAGCGACCGTCGCCGCGGCAACCCTCGCCCTACCTCGCCGCGATCGAGCGGGCCCGGAAGCGGCTCGCGCAGCTGGCAGGGCGTTCAGCGCTCACGGCCCGGGAAGCCCTTGCGACCAGCAGGCGCCACCTCGGCGACACGCGCGTTCGCTGAATGCCCCGGAAGCGAGCCGGGAACATCCCACCGAGCGCGGTGGGCAGCGATACGATTGCGCGCGGTAGGTGACTGAAAGTTCTCGAACGGTGGTGGTGACGTCCAGGGTTCACTCACTGTCGTGGTACCGCGGGATTGCCGAGGTAGCTTGCCTACCGAGGCAAGGAAGGGGAAGCGCATGCCGAAGGATGCTGACAGCAGGGCGGCAGACCTTGAGGCGCGCAACCAGTACCTGGGCATCATCGACGATGCCTGGGAGGTGTACCGCGAAGCCGTCGAGCGGGCGTGGGAGTCCTACGAGAAGTCCCTGGAAGCTCCCCGTGCTCAGTACGAGATCGCCCAGGCCACGGCCGAGGAGGCCCACGGACGCTCCATCGACGAGGCGTGGGCTGCCTACAAGCTGGCCGTGGCGAACGCCCCGTCCACGATGCGGCGTGACACCGTTGCCCAGGCCCGGGCCACGTACAACGAGGCGGCGGCGCAGATCCGCAAGCAGTACAACGAGAGCATGGCGATCGCGCGCGAGGAGTACTTGCGCACGGTCAACGACGCTCGATCGGCCTATCGCGCCGCCGTCGACGGTGAGCTGGACGCCCACAGAGAGGCCGTCCGGTCGGCGTGGACCAATTACCTCGAGATGGTCGACTCGCACCTGCTCGTCGAGAGCTGACCGAGCCGCCCTGGGGGGACCGGCCGCCTCCATCAGCGTTCGTGGCATGGATTCGAACTCGCGTGCCGGGTGACACAATGGCCCGATGCACATCTCGGCCAAGGTCGATTACGCCTGCCGCGCCCTCTGCGCCCTCGCAGCGAACAACGGAGAGGCGCTGACGGCCGAGGAGCTCGCTCGTGCGCAGGACCTGCCCGTGCGTTTCTTGCGCGCGATCCTGAACGAGCTTCGCCGAGGGAGCATCGTGAGCAGCCAGCGCGGGAACGAGGGCGGCTACCGCTTGGGCCGTCCCGCCTCGGAGATCACCCTCGGCGACGTGTTCCGCCGCCTCGAAGGGCCGCTCGCCGAGGTCCGCAACGAACGGCCCGAGGACGCGGCCTACGAGGGCCCGGCTGAGCACCTGCAAGACGTCTGGGTGGCCGTACGTGCGGCCTTGCGCGGCGTCCTCGACGAAGTCACGCTCGCCGACGTGCTGGCAGGTGAGATGCCGTCCGGGGTCGCACACCTCATCTCTTTTCCGGAGGCCTGGCAGCCTCGCTGAGGGCTCGACGAGGCCTCAGCGCGCCGGTGCTCGCTCGAGGGCGATCGAGAGGTCGGCGATCAGATCCTCGACCGTCTCCAGACCGATGGAGAGGCGCAGCAGCGACGGATCCACCTCCAAGGCGGACCCTGCGACGGAGAGATGCGTCATGCGCGCCGGGTGCTCGATGAGCGACTCGACGGCGCCGAGAGACTCGGCGAGGGTGAAGATCCCCGTCGAGGCAGCGACGTCGAGTGCCGCAGGCTCCCCGCCACGCAGCGTGAAGGAGAGCATGGCGCCGTAGTCGCGCATCTGCCGTTTCGCGACGTCGTGACCGGGATGGGTCTCGATCCCCGGGTAGGAGACGTGGTTGACGGCGGGGTGTTCGGCCAGGAAGCGCGCGACGGCCATGGCGCTCGCACACTGGCGGTCGAGGCGGACCGCCAGCGTCTTCACCCCCCGCAGCACGAGGTAGCAGTCGAACGGGCTCGGCACCGCGCCGGTGGCGTTCTGCAGGAAGCCCACCCGATCGGCCACCTCTCCGTCCCCGGTCGCGACGAACCCGCCGACGACGTCCGAGTGGCCGCCGAGGTACTTCGTCGTCGAGTGCACGACGACGTCGGCACCGAGGTCGAGCGGCTGCTGGAGGTAGGGAGTGGCGAAGGTGTTGTCGACGACGACCCTCGCCCCCTGTCGGTGGGCGAGCTCGGCGATCGCTGCGATGTCCGCGATCCGCAGCATCGGGTTGCTCGGCGTCTCCACCCAGACGAGCCGGGTCTCGGCACGGAAGGCCTCGGCCACGGCCGTCGGGTCCGTCAGGTCGGCCGGCGTGAAGGCGATCCCGTAGTCCGCGTGCACACGGGCGACGAGCCGGTATGTGCCGCCGTAGGCATCGTTCGGAATGACGATGTGGTCGCCCGGCCGTAGGAACCGCAGGACGGCATCTTCTGCCGCCATGCCGCTCGCGAACGCGAAGCCGAACGACGCAAGCTCGAGTGCTGCGAGCGCGGTCTCGAGCGTCGTCCGGGTGGGATTGCCCGACCGGCTGTACTCGAAGCCACGGTGCACACCGACGCCGTCCTGGGCATAGGTCGTCGCGAGGTGGATCGGCGGCACGACCGCTCCCGTTGCGCCGTCTGGTTCCTGGCCTGCATGGATCGCCAGCGTCTCGAAGCCCGGACGGGGGCGGCCGCCACCATCGCTCATTGCCCCACACCTCCTGGTCCGTCCGAGTCGGTGCCGGTCAAGGAGGCGAGAAACGCCAGCGCGTCCGTCCTCGTCACCACTCCCACCGGATGGCCGTGGTCGAGGACGACGACCGCCGCCGCATCCTCGAGGCTGCGCACGACCACGTCGATCGCTTCGCCGCTCCCGACCGTCGGCAGGGGTGGTCCCATCACCTCGCGGACGGGACGGTCGAGCAGCCCGGGGTCCGTGAACGCCCGGTGCATCATGTCCCGCTCGACCACGGACCCGACGACCTCAGCCTCGACGAGCGGAGGTTCGGCCTGGACCACGGCGAGCTGGCTCACGCCGAATTCCGCCATCACCGAGATGGCCTGACGCGCAGTCTCGTCCGGGTGCACGTGGATGAGCTCCGGGAGCGTGCTGCCCTTGCGCTCGAGCAGGTCGCCGATCGTCCGTCCTCGCGCCCTCAGGAAACCGTGGTCTGCCATCCACTCGTCGTTGTAGAGCTTCGACAGGTAACCGCGTCCCGAGTCGGGGACGAGCGTCACGACGACGTCGTTCGGCCCCAACTCCGGTTGCAGCTGGAGCGCTGCCCACACCGTGGTCCCCGTCGAGCCGCCGACGAGCAGTCCTTCTTCGACGCTGATGCGCCGCGCCATCTCGAAGGAGTCGGCGTCGCTCACCATGATGACCCGGTCGACGGCGTCGCCGTCGTAGGTCGTCGGCCAGAAATCCTCGCCGATGCCCTCCACGAGGTACGGGCGGCCCGAGCCACCGGAGTACACCGAACCTTCCGGGTCGGCTCCGATGATCTGGACCTGAGGGTTCTTGCTCTTCAGGTACCGCCCGATGCCCGAGATCGTGCCTCCGGTCCCGATCCCGCAGACGAAGTGAGTGACGCGACCGGCTGTCTGCCGCCAGATCTCCGGGCCGGTGGACCTCACGTGCGCTGCGGGGTTCTCGGGGTTGTGGTACTGGTCCGGGTGGAACGCGCCCGGGATCTCCTTTGCGAGACGTGCCGTGACCGAGTAGTAGGAGTCCGGGTGGTCCGGCGCAACAGCGGTCGGGCAGACCACGACCTGGGCGCCGTATGCGCGGAGCAGCGCGATCTTCTCCGCTGCCATCTTGTCGGGCATGACGAAGATGCACTTGTAGTGGCGGCGAGCTGCTGCGATGGCGAGGCCGATCCCGGTGTTCCCCGAGGTGCCCTCGACGATCGTGCCGCCGGGCTCGAGGAGGCCGTCCCGCTCGGCTGCCTCGATCATCGCGATGGCCGGCCGGTCCTTCACGGATCCGCCCGGGTTGAACAGCTCCAACTTCGCGAGCAGGGGACACGGCATGTCCCGCCCGATGCGATCGAGGCGCATCATCGGTGTGTTGCCGACGAGTTCGAGCAGCGACTCGACCACCTCCATCGGCGGGCCGGGATCCGTGAGCGGCAGGATCTCGACGCCCTGCAGGTCGCGGCGCCCGCCGACGTCCTCGTCGGTGTGGAGACGGACCGGGAGGCCGGCGCGGTGGAGCGATGCCGCCACCGAAGGTGCGATGCCGGCTTCACCTGCGACGGTCACACGCCTCGGCAGCCGCGCCCGCAGGTCCGCCAGCACGGTCGGTGCAACCTCCGAGCCGTCGAGGTGCACGACACGGTTCGCACGCTCGTAGAGGAACTGCGGCAGCTCGGCACGCCCGGCGACCACGAGTACGTCCATCCCACCATCCTGCACCGTTCCAACGGCCGTGGCCACGTCTTCTCCCGGTGGTGGCGGCGCCGATGGAAGCTGCTGAGCAAGTGCCGGCGCCGCATAGGCTTCCCGGGCGTGCAGCCGGCCCCTTTCGCACCCGACGAGACCGGGCGCCTCATCGCGCTCAGGGACTTGAAGCTGGTGGACACCCCGCCCGAGCGTCGTTTCGATCGGGTGACGCAACTGGCTGCACGCATGACCGGCAGCCCGATCGCCATCGTCAGCATCGTCGAGGAGACGCGCATCTTCTTCAAGTCGATCTCCCGCGACGCAACGACCGCAGTCGACCTCGGCTCGCCGCATCGCGAGTACTGGTTCTGCTCGCACGTCGTCGCCGCGGGACGCCCGCTGGTCGTCGGCGACGCCAGGACCGATGACCGCTTCGACCGGCTCGCCGTCGTCTCCGACGATCCAGCCGTGTTGGCCTACGCCGGCGTTCCGCTGCGAGCGCCGACTGGCGAGCACGTCGGTGCCCTGGCGGTGCTCGACGTCGAGGCGCGTGAGTACTCCGACGCCGAGGTCGGTGCGCTCGCCGAGCTCGCCAGGCTCATCGAGGCAGAGCTCTCCGCACTCCCCCATCTCGCGATCGACGCGCTCACCGGTGCACTGAACACCAGGACGTTCAGCCGGCTCGGCGACCGCTTCCTCGAGCTCGCCGACTCGCGCGGGCTTCCGGCATGCCTGGTGAGGCTCGAAGTGCGCGGCTTGAGCGCCGTAAAGGCGGAGTTCGGCTTCGAGGCGGGAGACGCAGCCCTCACCGAGACGGCGCAACTCATGGGCTCCGCAGTGCGGGGATCCGATCTCGTCGGTCGTGTCGCGACGGACGCGTTCGGCGTTCTCTTGTTCGGAAGCGACGCCGCGGCGACCAAGGCGGTGCTCTCCCGGCTCCAGAAGGCAACGGCACAGCACAACGCCTCACGGGACCGGCCCTACCCGTTCCGCCTCTCCTTCGACATCGGGGTCGCCGAGCACCGGCCGGGTGGTTCTGCTGATGTCGCGACCCAGCTCGTCACCGCCGCCATGATGGCGGACCTGCGCCTCTGAGACCGCTTCGGCCCACCGGGGAGACCGACCGAGCCGGCCGGCGTCAGCTGCGGAGCTTCTCCATGTGCTCGACGCGCTTGTGCAGGAGCGCAGCGGTGCCGATGTCCGAACGATGACGCACCGCGCCGCCGACCCGTTGTGCCGCCTCCTCGGCTGCCTGCTCTGCCTGCTCGAGCGAGTCACCGACGCCCACGACCGCGAGAGCGCGCGAACCGGTCATGCGCGCTCGCCAGCCTCCCGGCTCCACGTCGACTGCTGCCCAGTAGAGCCGGACGCGCCCCTCCCCCACCAGCGGCTTCAGGTCCGTCGCGTCGATCAAGCCACCGGACGCGGGCGCGGTCGGATATCCCTCGGGGACGACGTACTTGCAGACAGTCGCCCTCTGATCGAAGGACACGTCTTCGCGCTCCAACGTCTCGCTCGTCGCCGCCCAGCTCACAGCTACGAGGTCTGAGGCGAGGATCGACAGGACGTTCGTCGCCTCCGGATCACCGAAACGGGCGTTGTACTCGATGAGCTTCACCCCCTCGCCGGTCGCCATGAAGCCTCCGTAGAGCACGCCGTGATACGGCGAGCCGAGCTCCGCCGCCAGTGCGTTCACGACAGCGTCGTTGATCGCCTGTGCCTGTGCCATGTCCTCGCGATTCACAAAGGGCAGGGAGTGGTCGGCCACCGTGTAGCTCCCCATCCCCCCGGTGTTCGGTCCGAGATCCCCCTCGAACGCCCTCTTGTGGTCCTGGACGAGCGGGCAGTGCCGGGTGGTCCTCCCGTCGGTGATCGTCTGCAGGCTGAATTCCTCGCCGTCGAGCTTCTCCTCGATCACGACCACTCCGTCGCTCTCGATGAGCGCCCGGGCGTACTCGGCGCCTTCGGACTCGTCGAGATGCTCGCCCGAGACCTTCACGCCCTTGCCACCCGTCAAGCCGTCAGGCTTGATGACGAATTCGCCGAGGGCGTGGAGGTAGCCGGTCAGTCCGGTGGGATCCCGGAAGACGCGGTGCTCGGGGTTTCCTCCGATGCCGTGCTTCGCGAGCAGCTCGCGCGCCCACGCCTTGCTGCCTTCGATCCGGGCGTGGCGCTGTCGCGGGCCGAAGCACGGCACGCCGAGCTCGTCCTCGAGCCGGTCGGCGAGACCGGCACACAGCGGCGCTTCGGGGCCGACCAGGACAAGATCGGGCGGATCCTTCCGGAGCTCGGCCAGCACCGCCACGGCGTCTGTCGTACTCGGCCGGTATGTGCGCGGCTCGAGCGGGCTTCGCTCGCAGGCGGCCGCGAGCGCCTCTGTCCGTGCGTCTTTGCCGACGAGTGCGACGGACAACCCGGGACGAAGGCTCGACATGGTTGGCGATGCTACGCGCGAGCGCACGAGCCGGGATTCGAGCCTGTGGGAGGGCGAGTGACCGGCGTCCCTCCCGTCATGACGGGAGGGACGCCGGCTCGCGGGCTCCTTCGTCTAGCTCTCAGCCAATAGGTGCGGAGAAGACGCGGGTGCCCCAGTTGGCGTAGGTGTCGCGCCGCAGGGGCGGCACGTACTCGTCAGCCATGTAGATGTGGCCGTTGAACGCCTGTGCCATCGAGTAGTCGCCGTACCGGCAAGCTGAACCGAAGGGTGGGTAGCAGCTGAAGTCGTCCAGAGGCTTGACGCCGGCAGCGGCGACGAAGGCATGGTGCCCAACGGGCCCGTGCGCACCGTTGAAGGTGACGTACGCAGCGCTCGGGTACATGTCAGGTCCGGCGAGCGCGAAGGTCATGTAGCCCTGACCGTTCGCGTTCACGCCGATGTCGGGGTAGAGGATGTCCTGCGACGCCTCGACGTAGCCGTTGCCCACCTTCGTGACGCCGATCGACGAGGTCGTCGGTGTCGGGCGGAGCGCGAACCAAGCCGCACCGGAGTTCATCTGCTGCCCGAGCGCCAGGGTGGTGTCGAGCTCGGCGTAGAGGAGGCCGCCCGCGTAGGTGACCTCCTGCACCGCGTTGAAGTCAGTCTGGAGGGCCGGAGTGGTGCCTTGACCGACCAAGTTCCCGAACGGGATCGGGCCACTCTTCTGTGCGGCGTTCGGAGGTAGTGCCGTGTACTTCTCGGTCGCCACCTTCGTCATGACGAGCGGCGGCGTCCCACCCTGTCCGAGCGTCCCGGTGCGGAGCAGTGCGAAGACCTCTAGTCCCGTCGTGGTCATGCTGGGATCACCCGGCAGGTTGCCGTTGGACTCGACGAAGTACTCGGTGTTCGGTGCCGCGGAGCCCTGAGTGACCGCTGATGGAGATAAGTGGTAGGCGGCGAACGGGTCGCTCGAGTAGTCCACCCCGTACTTCACGATGGTCGGCGGTGTTCCGCCCGCGGCTGCGGCGACCAGCTGACGCTTGGGCAGTGCGTAGATGACCGTGCCGTTGAAGCCGACCGTGACGGAATTGCCGCATGCGCTGGAGACGTTGTAGCAAAATTCGTTGGTGGTGATGTACAGCCCGCTGTGGTTGATCCCGACCATGTCGTAGTCGCCGAAGCACGGGCAGTCGTCCCCGATGTGACCGCCGGGCCCTGGTGCTTCACTGGTGGAGTTCGAGCCGTCGCTGGTGTCGAACCAGAACACCTTGTAGGACCCGAGGGGATTCGTCGTCACGCTCACGGCGATGAACTGCGCTGACAGGCAGCCGTTCTCCACCGCTCCACCGTTGTCGCAGCCGTATCCACCGACAGAACCGCCGGGCGTACCGATGGCGAACATGGTGAGGAACCAGTGGCCGCTCGCCGGATCCCAGTAGACGCGGGGGTCGCTCATGAACGTGGCCGGCGGCTGGTCGAAGACCTGGAACGTAGCAAGTGGTGCGATCAGTGCCTTGCCGCTCGGCGCGTAGATGTCGAGGGTGTCGTTGACCATCTCGACGACCGCCGTGCCACGCGGGCTGGGCCCGACACCGAGTCCCTGGTCGGGCGGGGTGACGTCACCGACGCCCCCCAGAGCTGGAGAGTTGTGGCTGCTGTTGATCAGCGCGTCGACCCCGTTGAATCCGACCTGACCCTTCACGTTCCCGCCGATGCGGTCGAGAATGGCACGGGGCAGGCTGGGTGCGACGGTGTCCGAGCGGCGGGCGGCAGATGTCCCAGCGGCGTGATGGAGCAGTCCGAGAGGTGTGACGTGGTGCGGCCAGTTGGTGCTGCGTCCCGTGGTCGCGGGGTGCACCGGCATGCCGGCCAGGTGCGTGAGGTTGACCGTGCCGACCACGTGCAGCGGGAGCTTGCCTGTGCTGTACGGAATGGTCGTCGCTGCGCCTGCTGCACCAGCCGGAGCGCCGGTGCCAGCGAGGAGCCCCGTCGCTGAGAGGCCCGCCACGAGCACCGCGCAAGCGGCTGCCTTGCCGGACCACGATCGAAGCCCCGGATGGCGCGCGCGCATCCGTAAGAGACTCGTCGACATTCAATGCCCTCCTTCGCCCCCGAAGACCTACTGCCACCCCTCGAGCCGCCTCCACCAAGCGGCACACCCCGATGGGGGCGCCTCCCAGGAAGAACTGCTCGAGTGTCCGAAGCATGGTGGACCCGTCCTCAGCTGTCAATACCAAACGGAGCGCCGAGGGCCGGAAGGGCGCGGCGGCGACCTGCACACCGTGAGTACCCGGCTGATCGTGAACACGACACTGGGACCCGGTCGACGACTTGCACCCCTCAGAATCCGATGAGCCGCAGTTTGCACCCCCGGCAGGAGCCGGGCCAGTCCTCCGACGGATCGCGAGGCTGGGCCAGCGGCTAAAGCTGGCGTGAAGGACTTCCGGGCGCTGCGCTCTTGGGCTGCCGGGAGCCTGAGGACCTGTT
>JAJYGW010000077.1 GCA_021790615.1 Actinomycetes bacterium
GCGGCTGACCCCGGTGTTCGGCGGCAGCGCCATCGCCGCGCGCATCGCGCAGGTGCATGCGGTGATCAACCCGTCCACGCATCTGGTCGACGCGGTGACCATCATCCGACGGGTGCAACGCTCCCCGCGCGGGGCGGCCGCCCGCTCGACTACGGTCACCACGCCGGGAGCCGGCCCGAACCTCCTGCTCACCCGCTCGGCCGGAGCAACTCCGACGGCGAGAACAGCCCCCGCCGCTGGGGCAACCCCGGCCGTCGGGGCAGCTCCCACCGCAGGAACCGGCACCCGCGACCCGCGCGACGCCCCGAGTCCGGTCGAGGCAACGAGTCCGGTCGACGCAACGAGAGGAGAGCGTTCGTGAAGGTGTTCGTGTCGTTCGACATGGAGGGCGTGGCGGGGATCGTCGACTGGGACCAGTGCCGGCCCGGGGCGGCCGGCTACGACCTCGGCCGGCGGCTGCTGCTCGGCGAGGTCAACGCGGCGATCGACGGGGCGATCGACGCCGGTGCGACCGAGATCGTCTGCAACGACTCCCACGGCGCGATGGCGAACCTCGACCCCGAGGCGCTGCACGGCGAGGCGACCTCGATCACGGGGCGACACAAGCCGGGCTACATGATGGAGGGCCTCGACGACAGCTTCGAGTCGATCTTCTTCGTCGGCTACCACGGTTCCATCTCCGGGGAACCGTCCACCCTCTCGCACACCTACAACCCGGCCGTCGTGAGCGGCGTGACCCTGGAGGGCCGTCACGTCGGCGAGAGCGGGATCAACGCCCTCGCTGCAGCGGCAGCGGGCGTGCCGGTCGCACTCGTGAGCGGGGACGCCGTGACCCTCGCGGAGGCGGAGGGGCTCTTCCCGGGCGCCGAGCTCGTCCAGGTCAAGGAGTCGATCACCCGTCTTGCTGCGTCGAACCTCCACCCCGACCTCGCGCGCCGGCGCATCCGGGAGGCAGCCAGCCGGGCGGTCGCTGCGGCCCCGTCCCTCGCCCCGCCCGCCGTGCCGACGCCGGCTCACCTCAAGGTCCACCTCCAGACGGCCGACATGGCCGAGGTTGCGACCTGGGTGAAGGGCGTCGAGCGTTCGGGGCTCCGCAGCGTGGCGATCGAGGGCGACGACCTCCGGGCGCTCTACCGCTCCTTCGTGGCGCTCACCTACATCACCCGGGTCGCCGAGGGCCGCTGACCGGCAGGAGCCGGAGGCGACCACCCGCGACACGCGACACACCCGCCGAGCCGCAGCCCCCCGGCGGGCGGGCGTGCCCTCAGCCGCCCTGGTGGACTCCGAAGGCGGCACGGAGCACGTCCGAGACCTCCCCGAGCGTCGCGAGACGCGCCAGGGCGACCTTCATCGGATCGAGCAGGTTCTGCGTCCCCCGGGCCGCTGCGGCGAGATCCGCGAGCGCGGCGTCGACCCCCACCTGGTCGCGCTCCGCCCGCACCGATCGCACCCGGGCGACCTGGGCACGCTGGAGCGCGGCGTCGACGGGGAAGACCTCGGTCGCCGTCGGCTCCTGCTCGGCGAAACGGTTCACCCCGACGACCACCTTCTCCCCGGACTCGACCGCCTTGGCGAAGTCGTAGGCGGCCTGGTCGATCTCTCCGGCCTGGTAGCCCGCCTCGATCGCCGCGACGGCACCGCCCAGCTCGTCGATCCGGGCGAGGTAGGTCCAGGCCCCCTCCTCGACGGCGTCGGTCAGCGACTCGACGAAGTACGACCCGGCGAGCGGGTCCACGGTGTCGGTGACGCCGGACTCGAAGGCCAGCACCTGCTGGGTCCGCAGCGCCAGGCGCGCCGCCCGCTCGGTCGGGAGCCCGAGTGCCTCGTCGAAGCCGTTCGTGTGCAGGCTCTGCGTGCCGCCGAGGACCGCGGAGAGGCCCTGGATCGCCACGCGCACCAGGTTCAGCTCCGGCTGCTGTGCAGTGAGGGTCGATCCACCGGTCTGGGTGTGGAAGCGGAGCATCGCCGAGCGGGGGTCCTTCGCGCCGAACCGGTCGGTCATGATCGCGTGCCACATGCGCCGAGCGGCTCGGAACTTGGCCACCTCCTCGAAGAGATGGTTGTGCGCGTTCCAGAAGAAGCTGAGCCGCGGCGCGAACTCGTCCACGGCGAGGCCCGCGGCGAGCGCCGCTTCGACGTAGGCGATCCCGTTGGCGAGGGTGAAGGCCACCTCCTGGACCGCGGTGGAGCCCGCCTCACGGATGTGGTAGCCGGAGATCGAGATCGAGTTCCACCGGGGCAGCACGCGCGCGCAGTAGGCGAACGTGTCGGTCACCAGTCGCATCGAGGGCCGGGGCGGGTAGATGTAGGTGCCCCGGGCGATGTACTCCTTCAGGATGTCGTTCTGGACGGTCCCGCCGAGGCGCTCGGGCGCAACACCCTGCTCCTCGGCGACGAGCTGGTAGAGCAGCAGGAGGATCGAAGCCGTCGCGTTGATGGTCATCGAGGTCGTGACGCGATCGAGGGGGAGGCCGGCGAGCAGGAGCCGCATGTCCGCGAGCGAGTCGATCGCGACACCGACCTTGCCGACCTCGCCCTCGGCGCGGGGGTGGTCGGAGTCGTAGCCCATCTGGGTGGGCAGGTCGAACGCACAGCTCAGGCCGGTCTGGCCGGCCTCGAGCAGGAACCGGAAGCGCTCGTTCGTTGCCTCGGCCGTCCCGAAGCCCGCGTACTGTCGCATCGTCCAGGGCCGGCGCCGGTACATCTCGGGGTAGACGCCCCGGGTGAAGGGCGGCTCGCCCGGAGCGCCGAGCCTCGCCTCCGCATCGAAACCGGCCAGGTCCGCCGGGCCGTAGCACGGCCGGATCTCGATGCCGGAGTCCGTTACCCGCCGGTCGCCCACCATGGGCCCAGCATACGGAACACCCGGGCCCACCGCCGGGTGTCAGTCGCCCGCACCGGGGTCCGGCTCCTGACCGAGCTCCCGTGCGAGCTCCGGATGGGCACGGTGCAGGAGCCGGTGCGTCTCGCGGGCGAGGCGGAGCCGCTCGGCCTCCATCCGGTGACGCTGCTTGGACTGGCGCACCAGGTGGAGCGTGCCGCCGGCCGCGATGCAGGCACCGATGTCACTCGTGACGTTGGTGTAGTTCCCGCCGATCAGCTCCGCCCCCGCGCTCACCTTGACCCCGAACAACGGCAGCACGACCAGGTAGATCCCGAGCACCATGAGCAGGATCACGTGTGGCTTGCTCGCGAGCACCTGCGGCACGCGCTGGAGCGCCTTGTCGAGGCGGCTCTGCGGAAGCGCCAGGTCGACGAGCGAGCCCGTCGGGTCCGACCCTGCGCTCGCACTCCCTCCGGCCGTCCCCTCCTCGGGACGAACTCCTCCCTCGTCTGACGACATCCCATCCTCCTCTCACTCGGGCGAGGCCGTCAGTCTCCCGTCGCGGCTCGAGCCGGCGACGGGAGGCGAACGGCGAGCCTCTCGGACTGCGGAAGAGGCCACGCTACGAGCCCCGCACCCACCGAGCCAGGTCGCGCGCCGCCAGGGACCGGGACTGAGGACTCGACGCCCGTGGGCGGGCAGTGGAGGCAAGGCGGGTGCGCGGGGGCCGGTATCATTGGATGGGCCCGCGAGGGGGCCGACGACGCCGGCGTCATCCGGGGCAGCGAGTGGTACGG
>JAJYGW010000065.1 GCA_021790615.1 Actinomycetes bacterium
GCGCGGTCGGTCTTCGTCCCCGGCGGGGGTGGGGCGACCGCCGGACACGTGTCTCCCGGCTCGTCGGCTGCCGAGCGAGCCCGGCTCTCGGTCGTCGAGCCCGGTGGGGTCACCGTCGAACGGGGAGTCGTGGTCGACACCTGGGGGGGGCCTCCCCCGCCCGGGGCGCTCCGGCTGCGCGAGGGGATGCTCGTGCCGGGGCTCGTGGACCTGCAGCTGAACGGTGCGTATGGCATCGACTGTGCCGAGGCGGGCTCTCGCGACCTCGCCGACCTCGCCGCTCGCCTGCCGAGGGCGGGTGTCACGAGCTTCCTCCCGACGGCGGTGACCGCCCCGATGGGGGCGCTCACCGACTGGTTGGGTACCGTTGCCGCAGCCCAGCGCGCGTGGCGCCCTCCGGCCGCGCGTATCCTCGGAGCGCACGTGGAGGGGCCGTTCCTCGTGCCCGCCCGGGCCGGTGCCCACGACCCGGGCCTGTTCTGTGACCCGACGCGGGACCGAATCCGGGCGCTCTACGAGGCCGGGGGGGGCGCGCTCGCCGTTCTCACCCTTGCACCCGAGCGGGCAGGGGCGCTCCAGGCGATCGAAGCCCTCGCCGCTCGGGGTGTGGTGGTTGCCCTCGGCCACAGCGACGCCACTGCAGCGCAGGCGACGGCCGCAACCGCAGCCGGTGCGCGCCTCGTCACCCACCTCTTCAACGCCTCCTCGCCGCTCGGACACCGTGCGCCGGGGCTGCCTGGCGTGGCGCTCACCGACCCCAGGCTCTCGGTGGGCCTGATCGCCGACTTCGTCCACGTCGATCCGCTCGTCGTCCGGCTCGTCCTCGCCGCCGCGGGCGAGCGGGTGGTGCTCACGTCGGATGCGATGGCGGCGGCGGGGATGGGGCCTGGTGCCTATCGCCTCGCTGGCCGGACGGTCTACCTCGAGGCCGGTGACGCTCCCCGCGGCGCGGACGGTGGGCTGGCGGGCTCTGCCACCCTGGCGGGCCAGGCGTTCGCGAACCTGCTCGCACTCGGCGTCGAGCCCGCGCTTGCTTGCAACGCGGCAGCGCAGCGCCCGGCCGCACTCCTCCGGCGGCAAGACCTCGGGAGGATCCGGCCCGGCGCGGCGGCCGACCTCGTCTGGTTGGACGGGACGGGAGCGGTGCGGGCAACGTGGGTTGCCGGCCAGCTCGCCTGGGGGGATCCGGGAGCCTGAGCGCTCAGGGCCCGGAGGTGGGTCCCGGCGAGGCCGAGCCGTGGCCGCCATCGCTCGGCGAACTCGCCGCCTGCGACGAGCCGATGACCCTGGCGGTGCACCCTCCCCACCCCAGGTGCGAGTGCGGCCGTGCCGGCGGCGCGGGACTCTACGCAGGCTCTCGGTCTCTCCCCAGGCCCGGCACAGTCCGTGCCGAGAGACTCCTCTCACGCGAAGCCGTCCGGCTCCGCGTGAGAGGAGAACCACCATGCGCACCCCACGTCAGCTGCTCCGCTGGGCCGGAGGCGTCACCGCCCTCTCGGCCGGGCTCGTCGCCGGCGGCTTCGGCCTCGCGTCCGTCGTCGCCCCGATCACGCCCGCGGCCGCGTCGCTCGCGGTCGCAACGGCCAGCCGGAGTGCGGCGACGACCCCATCGGCGCCGCCGTGCCACCACATGGCAGGATCCAAGAACTCCACCAGCTGACGGAGCTCTGCGACCTCGCCGATCCGTCAGCTGGCACCTCGAGCGGACGGAGGTCCCGCGCCACGGCGCACGAGCTCCCCGTGCGCCGTGGCGCGCCGGCGCGTCCGGCGCCATGGCTGCCTCGACCGGTCGTGCCGCGCCGCCGTCGTGATCCTCGAACCGCCGCCCCTCGCACTGCCGCGCCGACCTTGACACTTTGTTGATCGCTCCCTAGCCTGGGCGCGGCCTGGGCGGACCGAGCTCGAGGCGAGCATCGGCCATCCGGGACGCGTGGGGTAGGGGGAGCGGGAGTCTGCGCTCGGTAGTGCTGGGAGGGACGCGGCCCCCGTCGGAGCGGACTCCACGGCGCGCTCGCCGTCTCGGTGGGTACGCCGTGGGGTGGGAGAGAGGGGGGTGCGAAGTGAGCAGCCAGACTCGGTCCGGAGCGCTCGGTGGGGACGGCCTCCGGGACGGTGGCGTGGACGACTCCGACGCCTACGCGGCCTTCAAGCTCGAACAGCGTGGCATCGGGCACGTCCCCGAGAGCGACCGGCCCATGCGCCCGGCGGATCTGTTCTGGCTGTGGGCGGGGGCCATCTGGAACGTCGAGTTCCTCGTCTACGGGGCGCTCATCATGTCCTTCGGGCTCTCGTTCCTCCAGGCGGTGGCCGCCATCCTCATCGGCAACGTCTTCTACGTCCTGTTGGGGCTCGCGAGCATCCAGGGCCCCGAGACCGGGACGACCGCCTTCGGGGTGAGCCGGGCACCCTTCGGGCGCAACGGCAACCGGCTGCCGTCGCTGTTCAACTGGATCACCCAGGTCGGCTTCGAGATCGAGGGCATCGTGTTGGTGGTGCTCGTCCTCGAGACGATGCTGCACCGGGGCGGGGTGAGCGCGGGGACCGGGCTCAAGGTCGTCCTCATCGTGGCGGCCGTGGCGGTGCAGTTCGTGGTGCCCTTCCTCGGGCACGCCACCATCACCAAGGTGCTGCGCTGGCTCTCGTTCGTCTTCATCGTGGTCTTCGCGGTGATGGCGGTGCTCGTGATCCCCCACGTGCATCTCTCGAGCTACCACAAGAGCACCTCCTTCGCCGTCTGGACCACCGCGCTCGTGCTCATCGTCTCGGCGGGCGGGCTCGGCTGGACCGAGAACGGCAACGACTACTCCCGCTACCTCCCCCGGCGCACCCCGAAGCAGCAGACGATCTGGGCGGCGACCCTCGGGGGGGCGATCCCCTCGGTGCTGCTCGAGTGCCTCGGAGCCGCCGCGTACGTCGTGAGCCCGAACGCCGCCGCGGTGACCGGGGTGCCGAGCTCCTTCGCGAGCTGGTTCTTCTGGCCCTTCCTCGTCCTCGCCCTCCCGCAGCTCTTCGCCATCAACACCTTGGACCTGTACTCCTCGGGGGTGACGCTCCAGGCACTCGGGGTGCCCGTGAAGCGCTGGGGGGCGGTCATCATCGACACCATCGTGGCCGGGGCCGTCACCGCACTCGTGATCTTCCGCGGCGACTTCTACACCTACCTCTCGGGCTTCCTCGACTACATCGTGGTCTGGCTGGCGCCCTGGTTCGCCATCCTCGTCGTCGACTACGCGCTCCGGAAGGGCCGCTACGACCACGCCGGGCTCTTCGCCCGCTCGGGCGGGCTCTACTGGCGCTCCGGTGGGATCAACTGGCGGGCGGTGGTCTCGCTCCTCGTCGGCATGATTGGCGCGATGCTCTTCATCGACGCGGCCTTCTACGAGCCCTCCTTCGTCGGACCACTGTCGAGGGCCACCGGCGGTGCCGACTTCTCCTGGGTGCTCGGCATGGTCGTCGGCGGTGCCGTCTACGCGGCGCTCTCCTGGCGCTCCGTGCGGGCCGAGGCGGCCGCGTCGTCGGGCTGAGCGAGGCGGCGGGGCATCTCGGCGCGCAACTGGTCGAGGGTGACGAAGCCGAGGTCGAGCGCGACCGACGAGCTGACGCAACAGGCCGGCCCAACA
>JAJYGW010000145.1 GCA_021790615.1 Actinomycetes bacterium
GCCCAGCTGGGGCCACGCGGGGCCTCATTCGGGCCGGTCCTGTCCACCTCAGGACAGAACCCCTGCTCACAGGCCTTGTCACCTCGCCGGCCAGGGCTTATGGTGCAGGACGGGAAGGGAGGTTGCGGTGAGCGCACGGACCACGACCGAGGACTGGCAACTCCGAGCCGCTTGCCGCGGTCCGCACGCCTCGGCGTTCTTCCCGCCGGCGCACTTCGAGCGCAAGGACGAAAAGGCCCGTCGCGAGGCCCGAGCCAAGGCCATCTGCGCCACCTGCAGCGTCGTCCGCCAGTGCCTCGAGTACGCGCTGTTCATCAAGGAGCCGCACGGGATCTGGGGCGGCTGCAACGAGCTCGAACGCAAGGCCCTCCTCGGCGAGCGGTCCTCGTAGCTCGGTCCCGCCGTTCGGGCCGAGCGGGATCTGCACGGCGTCGCTTCGATCAGGAACCCGCCTCGGGACCCCGGGGGGCCGGGAGCCGGGGCAGTCGGGGGCCGGCGACGCGGACGTCCCCCCGCCGGCGGGTCACGCCGGTTGCGTCGAGATGCGCGAGCAGGGGGAGGAGGTACTTCCGCGACGTCCCGAGGGCGTCTCGGACGCCCGCCACGGTCACGCCCTCCGGAGCCTCCGCCAGCAGCGTCGCGATCCGCTCGCTCGCCGCCGCAACGGCCGTCGCGGCGAAGAGGACCCCGTCGCAGTCCACGACGAGGCCCGCCGTGACGAGCGCCCGGAGCTCCGCTCGAGCGACACCGTCCGGGGGCGGAGGGGCGAAGGGCTCGCGGCGGAGCCGCTCGAGGTAGGGGTGGCCGGCCAGGTCGGGCCCCGCCGCACCCGCTCGGCGCGCCCGGCCGCCCTGGATCTCGACACCCCCGAGTTCGGCGAGGAGCGCCCGCGTGCGCTCGTCACGCCCGGAGAGGTCCAGTCCGAGCGGCCCGGCCTGGCCCACCTCGGCGAGGAGCTCCGCCTCGAGTCGGGCCCGGAGGGCGTCGTCGACCACCCAGCGCCCGGCCAGCGTCGCCGGCCGGCGCTCGCCAGTCAGCCGTTCGAGGAGGTCGACCTCGATGAAGCCTCGCTCGGCCACGACCCGTTCGACGCGCCGGTCCGGGCGCGCCCGCGACGCCGGCAGGACCGGCGCCACGTCGAGCACCTCGCCACCGCCCACGGTCTCGTCCCGGCCAGCCTCGCGCAGCACGTACCGGTCGCCCGGCACGAGCGGGAGTGCCTGTGCGAGCCAGAGTCGAACGGCTCCGGTGGTGCCCGGTGCGACGCTCGGGCCGCCGAGGACGCGAAGCCGGGCGGGATGCTCGCCCGAGCCGAGGTGGACTGCGTACGCCCCACGATGCGAGACCTCGTGCCCCACCTGCGGCAGGACTCGGAGCGAGGCGTCGAGGACTCGGGTCCGCCACCACTGCTCCGGTCGCACGACCGCATGACCCCGGCGGATGTCGCCGTGCGGCACCCCGGCGACGTTCACCGCGACCCGGTTGCCCGGCCCGATCCGGCCAACCGGCTCGCCGTGGCGCTGGAGGGCTCGGACCCTCCCGCGTTGCACCCGGTCGCCGATCACCTCGACATCGTCCTCGAGCGCGAGGCCGCCACCTGCGAGCGTGCCGGTGCAGACGGTCCCCGAGCCCCTGGCGGCGAAGACCCGATCGACCCAGAGACGCGGCCGACCGCGGTCGCCGGGCTCGGGGAGCGCGCCGACGAGCTCGGCCAGCGCGCCTCGGAGCTCCTCGAGCCCGATCCCCGCCGGCACGTCCACGCTGACCACCGGCGCCGCTTCGAGGAAGCTGCCCCGCAGATGGTCCGCCAGGTCGAGGAGGGCGATCTCTCGCCACTCGTCGTCCACGAGGCCCACCTTCGTGAGCGCGACGACGCCGGTCCCGACGCCGAGCAGCTCGAGGATCCGGAGGTGCTCCTCCGACTGCGGCTTCCAACCCTCCGTCGCCGCCACGACGAACAGGCACGCCTGCACCGCCCCTACCCCGGCCAGCATGTTCTTGAGGAACCGGGTGTGCCCCGGCACGTCGACGAAGGAGACTTCTGCCCCGCCCGGGAGCGAGCAGAACGCGAAGCCGAGGTCGATGGTGAGGCCGCGGGCCTTCTCCTCCGCGAGGCGGTCGGGGTCGACACCGGTCAACGCCCTCACGAGGGTGGACTTCCCGTGGTCCACGTGGCCGGCGGTGGCGACGACCGTCACGGCGTGGTGACTGCCGCGAGTGCAGCGGCGAGGATCTCGTCGTCGGCGGGATCGACGCTGCGCAGGTCGAGGAGGGTCGCACCGCCGCGCGCCAGGCCGACCACCGGCGGGTCCCACCCCCGCAGCGCGGCGAGGCGGTCACCGGGCACGGCCACCCCGACCGAGTCGATCCCGAGACCCGGCAGGGAGCCCCCACCGGCGGCACTCCGGCACCGGACGACCTCGCCCACCCCGAGCGCGGCGGCGCGTGCCTCGAGGGCCGCCAGTGGCTCGGTCGCCATGCGCCAGAACGGGATCGCCCGGCCCTGGCGGCTCAGGTAGGCGAGGAGGGTCGTCTGCAGCGCTTCCACCACGAGCCCGCCCGGCCGCAGCGCCCGCACCAGCGGGAGCCGGGCACAGGCGGACACCGCCTCGGCGGATCCGGCGACCACACCCGCCTGCGGCCCGCCGAGGAGCTTGTCGCCCGAGAAGGTGACCAGCGCGGCGCCTGCAGCGAGCGTCTGGCGCGCGGCCGGCTCGCCGGCGAGCCACGAAGGAGGCGGCCCCGCGAGCCAGGGCGTGTTGGCGTCGAGCAGGCCCGAGCCGATGTCGGCCACGACGGGCGGTCCGAGCGTGGCGAGCGAGGCCACGTCGACCTGCTCGGTGAAGCCGACCTGGCGGAAGTTCGACTGGTGGACCTTCAGGATCGCCCCGACGTCGTGGCGCTCCACGGCCGCCCGGTAGTCGCCGAGGCGTGTCCGGTTGGTGGTCCCGACCTCGACGAGGCGTGCCCCGGACGCCTGCAGCACCTCGGGTATGCGAAACCCGCCCCCGATCTCCACGAGCTCCCCCCGGCTCACGACCACGTCCCGCCCGGCCGCGAGGGCCGCGAGGGCCACCAGGAGGCCCGCCGCGCCGTTGTTCACGACCAGGGCGTCCTCGGCGCCGGTGAGCCGGGTGAGCAGCGGTGCGAGACGGCTCTGGCGCGACCCCCGCCGTCCGGTCTCGAGGTCGAGCTCGAGGTTGGCAGCCCGCCAGCCGGCGGATGCGGGCGGGCGCGCCGGCACGAGGGGAGCACGCCCCAGGTTCGTGTGGAGCAGGACCCCGGTCGCGTTGACCACCGGGACGAGCAGGCGCCGACGTGCCGCCTCTGCGAGCGGCCGAGCGGCAGTGGGATCTCCGCTCGCGATGGCCTCGCGAGCGGCGTCGACCGCGAGCGGGTGCGGCAGGTCGAGATCGGCGAGGCTCCTCGCCAGGGCGTCGACCGAGGGTGGATGCACCGCTGCGAGCGTATGGGCTGGCGGCGCGCTCGGGCCGCTCGGGTGGGCAGCGCAGGCGGCCCAGGCGGGCCACTCGGGTGGGCAGCGGAGACAGCGGGGTCGGGCAAGCGGCTCGTCCCCCGACAGCGGGGTAGG
>JAJYGW010000048.1 GCA_021790615.1 Actinomycetes bacterium
TCTCGGTCACCGACGACGTGGGGACGGCGTACACGTCTGCCGGCCAGGGCTCGGGCAGCCCGAACCCCGCGGTCGGCCGGATCGAGCTGCGGTTCGCGCCCGCGCCTCCGCCTGCCGCCCGGCGCCTGACCCTCCGCATCGACGCGTTCCTCGACCCGTTCCCGGGCCCCGCCCGGCGGCTCGCCGGTCCCTGGGCGTTCGACCTGGACCTGCCCGCGGACGGCGCGTGATCGCGGGTCACTGCCCCTGGCGCCACGCGTCGGGCAGCGGGCCCGAGGACAGGATCGCGACGACGGCCGGCACCCGGATCGACAGGCCGTCCTGCGACAGGATCAGGGTGCCCTGCCCATCTGTGATCGGCGTCTTCACGTAGGGTGCCGCGAGGACCCTCCCGTCGAGCACGACGGCGAAGAACTCGCCAGCGTGCGACGACGTCCAGGCGGCGAAGGCCGACGTGCCTGCGGGTGTCAGCCGGAATTCCACGCCCGGGTTCCCGCTCGCGTCCGTCGTTGCCTGCGCGCCCGCGATCTGGCTCGAGCCGAGGACCGGGGTGAGCGCGGGGTCGAGCGCGTCCCCGGGGTTCGGGATGGGTTGCGTCCCGCTCCCGTTCACTGACCCGTACGTGGCCGGCGGCAGCGGAACGAACGAGACTTGGCCCGTCGTCGTGAGCACGGCGCGGATCGCGGCCTGGTCGGCGGACGCGGGCACTGTGACCGTAACGACGTCGCCGGCCGCCACCGTGAAGTTGCCGATGCCGAGCGCGTGCAGGCGGGCCGAGAGGACGGCCATCGCCTGGTCGGTGACGGCCTTCGACGGAGCGGTCGATGTCGCAGGGCGGACGACGTACTCGCTTGTGGCGGAGGCGCCTGACCCCGCGGCCATGGGCGCGGTCGACGGCTCAGTGGTAGGCGAGCCGGCGACCCCCGCTGGCGGCGTCGGCAACGGCGGGGAGACGTGAGAGGCGTCGACCGGAACCGGCGCGATGCTACCCGCCATCGGCGCGAAGTCGTCCAGGATGCCGTCGCGTTCGAGGGTCCCGAGCTCGCCGTACGTCCCCGACGCAGTGAGCGCGAGCGTGAACGGCACCCCGCCCGAGACCGCGTACGCCACGACGACGAGCGCGGGCTGCGCCGTGCCGGCCATCGCCGTGATCGCGTACAGCTTCGCCTCCGGCAGGGTGCGCACGAGTTGGTAGGTGTCATGGTCGGTGCGCATCATCTGCTCGACGGCGGCGGTCCAGCCGGCGAAGTCCGGATGCTGCCGGAACAGCTCCAACTGGGCGACGCTCGTGTTGGCGCGGCCGCTCTGGGCCGCCAGCACTTGCAGGTTGGTCACGGAGAGCAGGACGCCCTGCGCCTGTACCGGAGTCTCTTCGTGCAGACCCGCGGCGTGCTGCGCACAGAGCTCCTGACCCATCTCCGCACCCGCCGCAGCATCCGCCGCTCGCAGAACGCGACCACGAAGGGCCAGGGTCGCGGCGGCATCGTCGACGCGGTGTCCATCCGGGAGCGCCCGCCGGGGGCCGAGGACCGAGCAGTGCCCGGTCACTGGGAGGGCGACCTCGTGGCCGGCTCCGCCAACACCCACATCGCCACCCTCGTGGAGCGCCAGACCCGCTACCTGCTGCTCGTCAAGGTGCCGGGCAAGGACTCCGCGCGCGTGGTCGGCGCCCTGGCCGTCCAGATCCGGACGCTGCCTCAGCAGCTCTGGGCGAGTCTCACTTGGGACCGCGGCGTGGAGCTCGCCGAGCACCGGCGCTTCAGCATCGCCACCGACGTGGCGGTGTACTTCTGCGACCCCCGCAGCCCCTGGCAGCGGGGCACCAACGAGAACACCAACGGCCTCTTGCGCCAGTACTTCCCCAAGTGGACCAACCTGTCCGTCTACACCCAGGCCGATCTCGACGCGGGTGGCGGCGCGGCTCAACGCCAGGCCCCGCAAGACCCTCGACTTCCAGACTCCGGCCGCTATGCTGGCGGCGATCGTTGCGTCGACCCCCTGAATCCGCCGGCCATAGCGGCTCAGAGGGTGACACGTCGCTCCAGACGAGCTGGAGCACCTCGTGTGCGACGTCGACTACCGACCGGCCCGTCGTCTCGATGAGGTGGTCTTCCACCCGGACTAGGTCCATCAGGCGGGCAAGATGGGTCGCCCGCTGCAGCAGCACATCGAACCCCGAACCGACGTCTCGGGCGCGCAGGCGGGCAGCCAGTGCCTCTGGCGTGGCGTGCAGGCGCACCACCACCACGTTCCCGCCGGGAATGGTCGCGGCGATCTCGTCCGCCTCGGCGCGGGTCTCGGTGGTGCGTGCGACCACGAGGCGTTCCGCGCCGGCAGCACGGCAGTTGGGCCAGAGTGCCGCCAGATTGCGCAGCGCCAGCCGCGTTCGATACGGATCACCCGGAGGGGCCGGGTAGCACTAGGAGAGGGCGTCGAGATCGACCACGGCGTGCGCGACACTAGCCGCGCGAAGCCGGAGCGAGATTTCGAGCGCGGTTGCGGTCTTGCCACCCCAGGCGGGCCGGTCAGCACGAGGATGGGCACCCGACGCTCGGACACGGTCCGATCTTGGTGTGCTGGGCGAGGGAGCGCAAGGCGCCGGTTCATCGCCGTGCCCGAAACGCGGTGGTTGTCGACAGACCGAAGGCTTCAAGGGCACACACATGGGCGCGGAGCGCGATATGCTCGATCGACCATGGGACTGAGCGAGGCCCGAGCGCATGTCGAGAGCTGCCCGAAGTTGAAGGCCACGCTCCCGCGGCGAGGCGACTGGCTCGCGGCGCAAGCTGCCTGCGGCGTGGCGGAGCGGCACCCGCTTTACAGATGGCTCGAGCTCCCGGATGACTGGCCGGAGACCGTCGCCTCGGTGCGGGCGCTGTGTGCGGCCCTCGAGAGCCCTATCGCAGGCGACGTCGCCAGTCGACGTCACCGCCTGGTGTCAGGCGATGCGGTGGACTACCACTCCGCTGTCTGCGAGCTGTACATGGCCGCCGCGTTGGTCGAGTGCGGCCTCTCGGTCTCGCTCGGCAATCCCGACCTCACCGTGCGGGACGCCGCCGACACGCTCTACGTCGAGCTGACGTCGGCGCAGAAAGGCCACGGACTGCCCGCCCTGCAAGCCGACCTCACCGAAGCGCTCGGGCCTCTGTCGGCGGGCGCCGAGCTGACCGCGACGCACGACACCATGCAGATCACGACCACGCAGCGCCGGCGCATCGTGGCGGCCGCCTTGGCGGTGGCTGAGACGAACCTCGTGCAGCCCACCGCGGTCGACCTATCGGGGATTCTGCCGAAGAGCGCGCAGCTCCGCCTAGCCATTGTTCCGCAGCAGCCCTTCGTCGGGTTGCACGGCAGCTGGGTGCACGCGGGCAGCGATCCGGGGGCGATCATCGCCGACGCCATCTCCGCCAAACGATCGCAGCTACAGGGTTTTGCCCCTTCGCTCCTGGGCGTCGAGCTGTCGGGGTCGGACTGGAGCTCGCACCTGTGGGCCATCCGGGTTGCTTACGGCGAGATCGTCAGGCTCGATGTCCCCGAGCGGCCCGAGCTCGTGGGCGTCCTCGCCTACTGGCAGGGACGAGGAGCGCTCCG
>JAJYGW010000181.1 GCA_021790615.1 Actinomycetes bacterium
ATCTTCACCGAGGACGGCCGCCTCGCGGTCACGGTGGTCCAGGAGGGCCTCCTCCGCTACCGCCCCCCGGACCCCCGGGCCGGCGGCGGCGCGCGCCGACTCGACACGGGGCCCTCCGAACCACGGACCGGCTCGCGCTGAACCCTCGGCCCGCCGCGACGGCTCCGGGCGCGGAGGTTCAGCGCTGCGGGGGCGCCTTCGGAGAGGCGGGCCGGCCGGCGATCCCGACGTAGTCCCGCTCCCCCGCCCCGACGTAGAGTTGGCGCGGGCGAGCGATCTTGGTGTCCTGGTCGAGCAGCTCGACCCAGTGGGCCATCCACCCCGCCGTCCGCGGGATGGCGAAGAGCACGGGGAACATCTCGATGGGGAATCCCATCGCCTGGTAGATCAGCCCGGAGTAGAAGTCGACGTTCGGGTAGAGGCGGCGAGACAGGAAGTACTCGTCCGAGAGCGCCACCTCCTCGAGCTTGAGGGCGATGTCGAGGAGCGGGTTCTTCCCGGTGACGGCAAAGACCTGGTCCGCAGCCCGCTTGATGATCTTCGCCCTGGGGTCGTAGCTCTTGTACACCCGATGCCCGAACCCCTGGAGCCGGCCGTGACCGGCCTTCACGGCCGCCACGAAGTCGTCCACCTGGTCGAACGACCCGATTTCGGTCAGCATCCGGATGACGGCCTCGTTGGCGCCCCCGTGGCGCGGCCCGTAGAGCGCCGCGCAGGCTGCGGCCGCAGCGGAGTAGGGGTCGGCATGGGCGGAGGCCACGGTGCGGAGCGCCGTCGTCGAGCAGTTCTGCTCGTGGTCCGCGTGCAGGATGAACAGCACGTCGAGTGCCCGAGCGAGGGCGGGGTCCGCCTCGTAGCGCGGCTCTGCGATCTTCCACATCATCGAGAGGAAGTTCTCCGGGTAGCCGAGCGAGTTGTCCGGGTAGACGAACGGCATCCCGACGCTGAAGCGGTGTGCCGCGGCGGCAAGGGTGGGCATCTTGGCGATGAGCCGCACGATCTGGCGATGGCGCGAGACCGGGTCGTGGATCTCCTTCGCGTCGAGGTAGAAGGTGGACAGCGCCGCCACCGCGGAGACGAGCATCCCCATCGGGTGCGCGTCGTAGTGGAAACCCTCGAGGAAGCGCTTCCGGACGTTCTCGTGGATGAAGGTGTGGTGCGTGATCTCGTCGGTCCAGGCGGTGAACTGTGCCGCGTCGGGAAGCTCGCCGAACAGGAGCAGGTAGGCGACCTCGAGGAAGGTTGACTGCTCGGCGAGCTGCTCGATGGGGTAGCCCCGGTACCGCAGGACGCCAGCGTCGCCGTCGAGGTAGGTGATCGCACTCTCGCACGGCGCAGTCGAGAGGAACCCGGGATCGTAGAACCAGATCCCCGGGAGCAGCTTCGACCACTCCCCGGCCGAGACCCCGCCATCTCGGATCGGGATCTCCATCGACTGACCGCTCCGATTGTCCGTGATCGTGATGCTGTCCGGCACGCCACGCCTCCTTGCCTGGGCCCCGTTCCGATCCTAGGACGGTGCTCGGCGAATGCGAGAACGGACCCCGAGCCGGCGACGCGTCTCGCTGCGTGCCGGTCACGCCCGGGACGCTCCGGACTCTGTCGGCCGCCGGGCTCAGGTCCCGATCCGGTACACGTTCGTGTTGCGCACCTCGAAGCCGATCCGGCGGTACAGGCGGTTCGCCGCCTCCCGGGACGGACGAGAGGTGAGCTCGACGGTGCGAGCCCCGGCGGCAGCCGCACGCACGAGCGCCTCACGGGTGAGCGCTTCACCCACACCCCGGCCACGAGCCTCCTCGTCGACGACCACGTCCTCGATCCACGCCCGTACGCCGCTCGGGACCCGGAAGGTCGCGAGGGTGAGCATCCCGACGATTCGGCCCCCCGACCTGCCGCTGTCTGCAGCTCCCGCCGCGGTCGCACCGGGCATGGGGGGGGAGCCGAGCTCGGCGACGAGGAGCGTCGTCCCCGGAGCCGCGAGGAGCGCCTCCAGATCCTCGGTACTCGGCGGCGGCGCACTCGAGAGCTGCGGGAAGAGGCGGCGGACTGCCGCCTCGACTTCGGCGTCGAGCGTCCGCACCGCGACGACTCGCACCGCGAGCTCGGGACGAACCGGCGGCGCAGGGGCCGTGGCCGGTCTCGCCGACGCGGATGTCTCCGCGCCTGGCACCGGCCTGGCTCCGTCGGCGCTCGCGCCGGTGGCGGGGACGCTCTTCTGCTCCTCCATACCTCCTCCAACCGGTCGCACCGACCCGGGCTCCCTGACCCCGGCCACACCGACCCCGGGCACACCGACCCGGACTCGCTCGCCCGGGTCTGTCGACGCGGGCCCGCCGGGCGTGCACCCTCGTCGTCTCCGTCTCGGACGTTAGCGCCG
The DNA here is from genome assembly GCA_021790615.1 of Actinomycetes bacterium. The sequence goes on from JAJYGW010000181.1 coordinate 2,378, forward strand.
GGCCCCGAGCACCGATGGCGCTCCGACCACCGCTCACAGCCCGGACACTCCGGGTCCCGCCACGCCGCCGGGTCCAGTCCCGCGGCAGGGCCTGCTGGCCCGGCCGTCACCAGCACCCGAGCAGCGAGGGCTAGCCTGAGTCCGTGGACGTGATCCGGTGGGAACGCCATCCCCGGCTCCGCCAGCCCATCGTGCTCGCGGCGTTCGAAGGTTGGAACGACGCAGCGGAAGCCGCCTCGGGGGCGCTGGCCTATATGGCGCGGGCCTGGAACGCCACGCCCTTCGCGCGAGTCGACGGCGAGGAGTTCTTCGACTTCACGGTCGTCCGGCCCGAGGTGCGCCGCGACCGACGCCAGGGCCGTCGCATCGACTGGCCGGTCATCGAGCTCTCCTCGGCGACACTCCCCGGTGCCGTCGACGACGTCGTCTTCGTGACCGGACCCGAACCCCAACTGCGCTGGCGGAGCTTCACGGCCGGGCTCGTCGAGGCGACCGCAGCGCTCGACGCTCGCATGGTGGTCACCCTCGGGTCGCTCCTCGCGGACGTCGCGCACACGCGGCCGGTGCGGGTGACGGGAACGGCCGGCGAGCACGGCCCTGGCGAGCACCTCGGCCTCGATCGCTCCCGCTACCAGGGGCCAACGGGGATCCTCGGCGTGCTCCAGGACGCCTTCGATCGCGCGGGGCTCCCGACGGCGTCCCTGTGGGCGAGTGTCCCGCACTACGTCTCCCAGAGCCCCTCGCCGAAGGCCACGCTCGCCCTCGTCGAGCGCGCGAGCGCAGTCCTCGGCGCAGCGATCGACCTGACGGAGCTCGAGATCGCGTCTGCGGCCTACGAGCGCCAGGTGGACGAGCTGGTCGCTGCCGACGAGGACGCCCTCGCCTACGTGTCCCGCCTCGAGGAGGAGGGTGAGGACGAGATGGATGGCGAGCTCGACGACGAGCTCGCCCCCGGTCTGGGTTGGCTCGGCGGCACCGGCCCGGCCGGGGGAACTGCTCCCCTGGAGCTCGACCCCGACGCAACGGACGCCCTCGCGGACGAGGTCGCCCGCTTCCTCCGCCAGCACGGAAGCGACTGACGCTGCCGAGCGCCGAGCGCCGAGCGCCGAGCGCCGAGCCAGCCGTACCCTCCCGGGCGCACGAGGTCCGACCTCGCGCGGGTAGACAGCGGGGCGGCTCGCCAGAGGGCTGACCCGACAGCGGGAGCGC
>JAJYGW010000038.1 GCA_021790615.1 Actinomycetes bacterium
CACATGCCCCACGCAGCCCAGACGGGACTTCAAGTCACCGCTCGAGCGCAATAGGCTGCGCCGATGAGAGTCCTTGTGATCGCTCACCACGGCGAGGACTCGGCTGGTTTCGTCGGTGACGCCCTAGAGGCGAGAGGGGCGAAGCTGGCGACTCACGTCTTTCCCGACGACGGCGACCTTCCGCCAGTCGAAGACTTCGCAGCGGCAGTGGTCCTTGGTGCACGGTGGTCTGTCTACGACGACGCGACCGTCGGCCGGTGGATCGGCGAGGAGATCGACTGGCTGCACCGAGCGGACAGCACCGGTGTCGCAGTGCTCGGTATCTGCTTCGGCGCGCAGGTGCTCACGGTGGCCTTCGGGGGCGCCGTGGAGCGCGCTCCTGCTCCCGAGATCGGCTGGACGACGGTCGAGCCAGTCGGGCCGCTCGTCGTCGGCCCGGGGCCGTGGTTTCAGTTCCATTACGACCGCTGTGCGCTTGGGCCAGGTGCGGTCCTGCACGCCCGCACCGGGATCGCCCCACAGGCGTTCTCGATCGGGCGCAACCTCGGCCTCCAGTTCCACCCCGAGGTCGGTGCCGACCTGCTCCGGGAGTGGTTCGAGCACGGTGAGAGGGAATTGGCGCAACAGGCTGGACTGGATCCAGAGGTCATGTTGGCCGACACGGCGGCCGAGGAGGATGCGGCCCGCGGGCGTGCCGCGGAGCTCGTGAGCACCTTCCTCGAGCGCACGCGCCCCGGCTGGCCCCACCCTATTCCGGGTGCGAGCGCCCTGGCGGACGCGCCCTAGCTCGCGCAGATCCGCGCCCCAAGTAACCCAGCCGCGTGCGCCTCAGCACCGCGGCTTCCCTAGGCGGCCGGGATGGACGCCTCCAGGGTCGAGCGCTGCGCGCCGAGCTTCTCGATGGCCGACAGTGCGAGCTTTTCGGGCGAGCTCTCGGCCGAAGGCCGGGGGCCGAATGCCGCACTCGCGACTACGACGCCGCCGCGGCTCTCGATCTCGCCCTGCAGGGCGCTGAGAGCTCCTCTCGGTGCCACGCCGTAGGTGCAAAAGATCGCGAAGTGCTTGCCACCGAGCGGGGGCAGAGCGGCTAGCCACTGTCTCGGCGCTTTCGCGCTCCGCACGCCTGCCACGACCAGGCCCTCGACCCAGGTGCCGACTACGACGAGGTCGGCGCTCGCGAGCTCGGCAACGCCGATCGACGACAGAGGAACGATCTTGACCTCGGCTGAGCTCGCCGCGAGGCAGGCCGCCGCGGCGCGAGCGGCGCGCTCGGTGTGGCCCGCGCGGCTCTCGTACCCCACGAGGACCCGCAAGGGGCGCCCCGATGCCTGATGGCCATCGCGCCGCGGTTGCTCGTCGAGGATCGCCTGAGCGGCCCGGCGCCCCTGGGCCATCGCTTCCACCACTGTCGCCGGACCGACGAGCGCGTCGCCGGCCACCCACAAGCGGTCTCCGACTCCGAGCGAGGCTCGCACTCTGGCATTCTCCCGACCGAGGGCGAGCTGGCCGATAGGTTGGTGCCTGGCGAAGGCCGGAGCTCCGGCTGCGATCAGGCCGCTCGCCTGCCAGCCGCGGTCCGCGACCCCGCTTGCCCGTCGCGAGACGGGAACCCCGGGGAGAACTGACGCATAGCCCTGGTCGAGCCGGTATCCCATCGCCATTACGACCAGGTCAACGCGCTCGGTGGCCGTGGCGTGCCCGACAATCTCCGGGAGCCGGTTCGCGGCCTCCTGACGAGTGCTGTCAAGCACCGCTGCCACGACATGGCCGTCCTGACCCTCGAGACGCCCGAGGGTCGTCGAAAAGCGGATATCGACTCCCTCCAGTGCGGCCTCCTCGAGCTCATCGGGCCTAACCGGAGCAAAACGACGGTCCATCCAGTCGACACAGATGGGGCGCGCCCCGAGCCTGCGTGCCAGACGGGCCACGTCCATGGCCGTGTTGCCCGCGCCGACGACGAGCACCGTCGGGATGAGCCCGTAGCTCTGCGACCCTCCGCCGGCCCCGGACCCTCCGCCGGCCCCGGACCCTCCGCCGGCCCCGGTCCCAGGCCCGGCTCCTACGACGTCATCTGGGCCACCAGCCACCAGCCCGGCAAGCGGCCGGTGCTCGGCCACCGCGGCGCGGGCTTCCACGAGGAAGCGGGTCGCGTCCCAGACACCTTCTAGATCTCCTCCCTTTACCGGGAGGCGCATCGGGACGCCGGCGCCGTGGGCAAGCACGACGGCGTCGTAGCTCGCGCTGAGCTTGGCGAGCTCGCTCGGGGCGACCTCACTACCGCACCGAAGGTCCACACCGGCCTCCTCGAGCGCGTCCCAGGCCCTGGAAGAGACCGAGCGCGGGAGCGTGAAGTCGGGGATCCCCCAGCGGATGAGGCCACCTGGCTGCTCGTCCTTCTCGAAGACGGTGACAGACGCACCTGCCTGCGCGAGCTCCCACGCCGCTGCGATGCCCGCCGGGCCCGACCCGACGATTGCCACCTCGAGGTCGCGGCCGCGCTCGGAGACCTGCTGCACGCCCGGCACGGGGGCGTTGTCGGCGATGAACCGCTCGATCGCCCCGATAGCGACGGGCGCGCCTCCCGCGAGCGACCAGGTGCACGCCCCCTCGCACTGGACGGCCTGGTCGCAGACCCTCGAGCAGACATCGGGAAGGAAGGTCGTGCGCCTCAGCACGCGGTGGGCCTCGTCGAGGTCACCACCGCGCACCGCCGCTATGAAACCCGGAATGTCATTGTGCACGGGGCATCCCCGCACGCACGTCGGGTCGGGGCAGCTGAGGCACCGGCTCGCTTCGGCGACCACGTCGGCCCAGGAGGAGAAACCGAGGCGGGTTTCTTCGAGGTTGCCCTCGAGCTGCTCTAAGTGATGAGCCGGGCGACCCACCCGCTCGGCCACGACCATGGGTCCGTCGATGAAGATCGCCGAGAAGGGGCAGGTCCGCACGCATTGACGGCAGCCGATGCACTTCGAGTCGTCCGCGATGGCGGTCCAGGTGGCGACGTCCATCGAGAGCGCCTCGACCGGGCACCTCACTACGCACTCCTGGCAACCGGCGCAGCGGTCCACGAGAACGGTGACTTTCGGATGGGACGCGACAGCTGCGTCCGCGGGAGATCCCCCAAGGGTGGTGAGTGTCATTGTCCTGTCCTCTCCTCTACGAGGCTGCGCTCATGAGCACGTACATGAAGGCGGCTGCAACGCCGCAAACAAGGGCGAGTCCGACAGCTGCGACGCGGACCCCGGCCGGCCGGTTCGACACAGGTGCCAGCTCACGGCCCGCGATCCGCCAGCTCGTCCACATCGCTGCCACTGTCCCGACGGCAATCACGCCGACTTGGACCTTGACGATGCCCGGGTTCGAGAGCATCCTCGTCGCGTACAGCGAGGAGCTCGTGGATCCGGCGCCGAACAGGTGGCCGACCGACGGGACGACCCTCGTCGCGTGCTTGAAGAACTTCGGTAGCTGGCGGGCGAAGAAGTCGGCGCCGACGACCGGGATGATGCCGTACATGAGCGGCAGGAAGTAGGCCCGGAACTTGCTCGCCTTCTCGATGAACCCCTCCCCGCGGCCTACGCACTCG
>JAJYGW010000259.1 GCA_021790615.1 Actinomycetes bacterium
TCGCCGAAGAGGTGGCGGCCACCCACGAGCGGGTCCGGATCACCAAGAACGGGCGTGACTACGTGGTGCTCGTCGCCGCCGAGGACCTCGAATCGATCGAGGCCACCCTCGAGCTGCTCGCCGACCCCGACGCCCAGGAGCGTCTGCGGGCGGCGGAAGCGGACGTCGCCGCAGGGGAGGTACTCGACGAGCGAGCGGTCCGCGACCTCGTCGCCCGGCGCCAGCAGCTGTAGCCGCCGGTGGACTTCCGGGTCGTCGTGGCCAAGAGCGCGGCGCGGCGCCTGGCCGAGCATCTGCCCGAGGCGGCCGCCGCGGCCTGCACCGAGTTCGCCTTCGGGCCGCTCGCCGAGGACCCCCGCCGGGTCGGGGCGCCGCTGCGCAAGCCGTTCGAAGGGCAATGGCGGGCACGTCGAGGCGAGTACCGCGTCCGCGACCGCATCGACGGCGAGACGCGCACCGTCTACGTTCTCGATGTCGACCACCGCGGTCCCGCTGTCGGTGACCTCGACGCTGCGCTCGCGCCGGCGTGAGGCCGAGAACCGGCTATTGGAGCTCAAAGCCGTGGTGGACCAGCTCCGATCCGTGCTCTGTGATGAGCCGGCGCGGCTTTGGCTGCGCTGCCCGAACCCCGACCTCGACTGGCGAAAGCCCCTGGAGCTGATCACCGTCGGCGCTCGCTGCCTGTCGAACGGCTTTCCGTTTCGTTTTCACCTGAGCCCGTTCCAGTTTCTGCCGCTCATGCTGGCGCTTGCCGACGGAGCTGCCCGCCGGGAGACCTGAGCGACGCGGGCCCGCCTCGTGCGCAACTGTCCAGAACGCGGCCCGCAGTACGGACCGATACGACGAACGACGACACTCCTCGGTCGGACTTGCTCTGGCACGGCAGGACGAGAGGCTCCGTTCGAATCGGGCCGACTCGGTTCGGCACAGCTCCGGTGGCGCGCCGGCCGGCGCGCACGGCTTGCAGCAGTCGCCGTCACCCGTACTCGCTGTTGAGCTGCTCATGGAGATCCCCACTGGCGGTGGGGTGACGCAGCTTCGACATGGCGCGCGCTTCGATCTGGCGGATCCGCTCGCGGGTGAGTCCGAAGCAGAGGCCGACCTCTTCGAGGGTGCGCGGCTCCGCGCGGTCCAGGCCGTACCTGAGGCGGATGATCTCTCGTTCTCGCTCGTCGAGGGTGACAAGCATCTTGGACACCTCGGCCGGCAACAGGGCGGCTACGGCAGCCTCGGGTGGCGACACCGCTCCTCGGTCTTCCAGCACGTCCCCCAGCTCGGCGTCACTGTCATGGCCCAATGGCTCAGAAAGCGAGCCGGGCGTGGCCGCGTGGTGGAGGATGTCGACGACCCTCTCGACGCTCACTTCGAGGTCGGTGGCCAGCTCGGAGATGCTCGGCCGCCGGCCGAGCGTGGCTTCAAGGCGAGCCCGGCTCTTGAGCGTCTGGTTGAGGAGGTCGCTCGCATGTACGGGGAGCCGAATGGTTCGCCCGCCGTTGGCGATTCCCCGGGTGATCGCCTGGCGGATCCACCAGGTGGCATAGGTGGAGAACTTGAAACCCTTTCGCCAGTCGAACTTCTCGACTGCGTGCAGGAGCCCGAGGTTGCCCTCTTGGATCAGGTCCAGCAGTGGCAGATCGGTGCCCTGGTACCTCTTGGCGATCGACACCACGAGACGGAGGTTGCCCTTGACGAAGGCCTCCACCGCGGCGTCCCCCACCCGTATCGCCCGGCGAAGGTCACGGACGCGGGCAGGGCTGCGGTCCCCGTCTGCGGCCAGCTCGGCACGAGCGTGGCGACCCGCCTCGGCTTCTTGGGCGAGCCGGGTCTCGTCGTCTTTCGTGAGTAGCCGGTGGCGCCCGACTTCGTTCAGATACAAACGGACCAGGTCCTGGTCGGGCATCTGCGCAGGCTTCTTGGGCACTCGCCCTCGTCTCTCGAAAGCCCGGGCGGATCAATTCGGCGGAGAACTTCGCCGTTGAGCAGTCCCCCAGGGTCTTTGCCGACGGATCCGGACACGCGCCGGCGTCGCGCACCCACACGCTAGCCCGCCCCCGATCGGCGGCCTCACCTGGCCCTCGGGCTCGGCTATCCTGACACCGATGCCGCGGGGACCTCCCCGTCGGCGGCTGGCAGAGCTGGAGCCAGCCAGGCCTACGAGACGTTTCATCGAGTCGGCCATCCCCGAACTGGACCGACTGGAGTCTCATGAGCACCTCTCCCCCTCTCGCGACGCCCGTCCGCTTCTCGGACCTCGGCGTTCCCCGGGCGCTGGCGGCGGCCTTGGAGCAGCGAGGGATCGTCACCCCCTTCCCGATCCAGGCGGCCACCTTGCCCGATTCCCTTGCCGGGCGCGACGTCAGCGGCAAGGCACCCACGGGGGCGGGCAAGACGCTTGCGTTCGGGTTGGCGGTCCTGTCCCGGCTCGCCTCTACGCCTCGTGCCGGCCGGCGTGGTCGCCGGCATCCGACCGCTCTCGTACTCGTCCCCACCCGTGAGCTCGCAGCCCAGATTGAGGACGTGATGACCTCCTTGGCCGCAGTCATCGGGGCCCAGGTGGCCTCGATCTACGGCGGCGTCGGGTACGCGAAGCAGGTGGCGGCCCTGCGAAGCGGCGTCGACGTGCTCGTGGCCTGTCCTGGACGACTCACCGACCTTGTCGAACGAGGCTCGGTCCACCTGTCGCACGTGGACATGGTGGTCATCGACGAGGCCGACCGGATGGCCGACATGGGCTTTCTTCCCGCGGTGCGCCGCCTGATCGACAGAACCCGCGCCTCGCGCCAGACCCTCCTGTTCTCGGCCACCTTGGGTGGCCCAGTCGACAAGCTTGTCCGTGACTACCAGCACGACCCGGTGCGTCACGACGTCGCGCTGACCGATGCCGATCGAGGAGAGGTCTCCCACCACTTCTGGCGGGTCGAATCCCATGATCGGGTCGCCGTGACGACCGAGGTCGTCACGGCGAGCGGCCCGGCCGTGGTCTTCTGCCGCACCAAGCGCGGCGCGGATCGCCTCTCGGACCGCCTCGCCCGATCGGGCCTCGCATCGGCCGCCATCCACGGCAACCGCAGCCAGAGCCAGCGCGAACGAGCGCTGGCCGCATTTCGCGCGGGACGGCTCGACGCGCTCGTCGCCACCGACATCGCAGCACGCGGGATCCACGTCGATGCGGTTCCGCTCGTGGTGCACTTCGACCCGCCGGCCGACCATACCGACTACGTCCACAGGTCGGGCCGTACCGGGCGTGCTGGAGCCGACGGGATCGTCGTGTCCCTGATCGGGAGCGAGCATCTCGCCGCGACGAAGCTCCTCCAGCGAAGGCTCGGCCTTGCGAGCGGAGTGTCGTCGCCCGACGTCACTTCCCTTGCGCTCTCCGGCGACGCGAGCCGTTCACGCCGGGGCCGGAGGCGCCGCTCGCGCTAGCGCGTGCGGCAGCGCGGGCAGTGGCTCTCGACGGAAGACGGCGGTCGCGGTCGACCTGTCGGCTACGCCCGCAGCGAGCCTGCGGGCCGCGGCGTGCCTGTGGGTCCCCCGGTCATCCCGCCGAGGCTGCGTCCTTCC
>JAJYGW010000318.1 GCA_021790615.1 Actinomycetes bacterium
GGGGTACGTCCCCACTCTCGCACCGGCTGCGACCAGCGCGTCGAAGGCCCACGCGTACCGGGATGTGTCGTTCATGATCACGTGCACGGCGACGCCGCGGCGCGCCGCCTCGAGGAGCGCGTGGACGTCTGCGGGGTCGGACAGCTCTTCGCTCTCCACCCAGAGGGAGTGTCTCGCGGCCGCGAACATCGAGAACAGCGCATCCGAAGCGTTCGTGGGGCTCCACACGAGGTCGGCACCGTCGGAAGGGGCGATCGCACGGTGGGCGAAGTCGGCGTCGAAGGTGGACACGATCGCGCTCACATCAGCAGGGTTCGTGTCCAAGACGGCGAAGTCCCTCGTGTTCGCGTAGTACGCGGAGGTGAAGTTCAGCGTCATGATCCAGGCCTCGGCTGTGTCGACGACCATCGCCTTCTCATGGTCGGCGTCGAACGCCGGTGGAGCCCAGGCCACCTGCACGCGGTGTGCGGCGAGGTAGGCGTAGGCGGCTGCGTTGCGGGCAGCTTCGCGGTGGCGGTCCAAGATGACCCGGACGTCCACGCCGCGGGCCGCCGCCTGGGCGAGGAGGCTCTCGGCTCTCGGATCGACGAGCTCGTACATCTCGAGGTCGATGCTCTTCTTCGCGGCGGCGATCGAGCCGTAGACCCTCGCCAGCCCGTCTTCCGGCTCGACCTGGAGTGTGCGCAGGGCCGAGGCGGAGCGTGGACGGTGGACGTCCTGACCGCCGGCGCGACGTGCGGTCGTCCCGTGCCGTCCCCCGGCAGCCGCCAGGGCGGGGCTGCCCGCACAGGCAGCGAGCACGCCCGCCAGCACCGCCAGCACGCAGAGTCGCCGCACGTTCGCCGCTCTTCTCGCCCGCTCCGGGGGTCGCACGTGCTACCGGTGGAGCGACCGCCTGGCTCTCCGGCCGATCATGGTCGTGGCCGTCCCGACAGGATGCCGGGCGTAGAGAACCTTGCGGATCGGCTTCGGCGTGATCCTCCGCTTGATGGAACCCGTGGTGCTCCGGACAGGGTGGATCACCCGGCGCACCGGCCTCGGCAAGAACCCTCGCAAGAAGCTCACCGCCACTCCTTCTGCCCGGTGCCCGCGGACGTCCTGCCCCTTCCACCCGCCGCGAGCCTGGCCCCGAGCCACGCCGAGGATGACGATAGCCCCGCGAGCTGCACGCGCTCAGGGGAGCCCCGGTAATCCCCGCGCCGGCGACCGGCCCGTGCGCCGGCTGCCCCCCCTACGGCACCGCGGTGCGGGCTCCGGCTACGGTCAGCGGATCATGCCGCCCGCGCCCTCTGATCATGCCGCCCGCGACCGCTGAGCATGCCGCCCACGACTGCTGAGCCGGCCTGGACAGCTCCCGGAGCCTTCGAGGTCGCCCCGGGGATCCACCGCATCCCGCTGCCGATGCCGAACGACGGGCTGCGAGCGGTGAACGTCTACGCCGTCGTGGACGGCGACGGTCTGGTGCTGATCGACGCCGGGTGGGCCATCCCCGAGTCGAGGAAGGCGCTCGTCGCGGGACTGGGCCGCTTGGGGTGCACGCTCGGCGACATCCGCCGGTTCCTCGTCACCCACGTGCACCGCGACCACTACTCGCAGGCGATCGCGATCCGCCAGGAGCTCGGCACCAAGGTGAGCCTCGGGCGGGAAGAGCGCGCCACGCTCGACGTGCTCGCCGATCCTCACCGTGCGCCGCTCCAGCCCCATCTGCGCCTTCTCCGCAGCTACGGAGCGTCAGAGGTCGCCGACCGTCTCTCCGAGGCGATGGAGGGCCGCCTCGCGGAGGGTCTTGCCTGGGAGCCCCCCGACGACTGGCTCGAAGAGAGCTCGATGTCCCTCGAGACCGGCCGAACGCTCGAAGTGCTGGAGACGCCCGGGCACACGAGGGGTCACGTCGTCTTCTTCGATCGCGGCCACGGCCTGCTGTTCGCCGGCGACCACGTGCTCCCGGCCATTACCCCTTCGATCGGCTTCGAGGCTGCCCCGCAGCGCGACCCGCTGGGCGCCTTCCTGCGCTCGCTCGCGCGGGTGCGATCGCTCCCCGACGCGGTGCTGCTGCCGGCGCACGGTGCGACCGCGCCAAGCGTCCACCGGCGCGTGGACGAGCTGCTGGCGCACCACGGTCGGCGCCTCGACGCGACGGAGGCAGCGGTGGCGAGGGGGTCGACGACCGCCTTCGAGGTCGCGGGCCAGCTGAGCTGGACCCGGCGGGAGCGCCGGTTCACCGAGCTCGACCCGTTCAACCAGATGCTCGCGGTCAGCGAGACGAGCGCCCACCTCATCGTGCTCGTCGCGCAGGGGCGCGTCACCTGCACGGACGACGAGGCGGGCGTGCGCCGCTACTCCGCCCCGTGAGGGGAGGAGGGGCCCGGACCGCGCTCGGGTCGCCCCTCCGAGGGGCGCGCACCGTCGAGCGCGCTTCCCCGTAGTCGCGTCCTCAGGTCGAGAACGTCTTTGTACCGACGCCGGGGCTGTAACCCGACGCTGTCACCGTCGCCTTCGCGCACCAGGTGCGGGCTGTGCGGGGCTTGAATGTGAACGTCACTGTCCCGTTCGTCCCGGTCGTCCCCGTGCCGGACGCGACCGCAGTGCCCGAGCAGGAAGTTCCGGCGAACACGTTCAGGCTGACCGCGGCACCAGCGATCGCTGCTGTGGCGCTGGTCGCGCTGACCGTCAGGGGAACGTGGTAGTACGGACCCTTCTGGGTGGACGTTCCTGCGGCCACGGTGACGGTCATCGAGCCCGTGGTCTGCGGGGCCTGCACGTTGAGCGTGACATCGGTCGTCTGCGAAGGCACGCCGCTGCTCGTCCCGGTGATCGTCAGCGTGTAGCTACCCGTGGTGGTGCTGCTCATGGTCGTGACCGTGAGGGTCGATGACCACGAGGAAGAGGAGGAAGCAGAAGTAGGCGAGAATGAGGCGGTCGCGCCACTCGGAACCCCGCTCACGCTGAGGGCGACAGAGTTGCTGGTGTTGAACGCGCTGTTTGGCGAGACCGAGACGGTGTAGGAGGTGGCGCTGCCCTGGGTCACCGTGGCACTCGTGGGCGACGCCGACAGACCAAAGCCCGGGCTCGTCGAGACGCTCGTGACGAAGGCGCCCACCCCGTCGGGGGTCCCGAGCCCGGTCGGGCCGTTGTAGCCGCTCGACAACGAGTCGGTGGCGTTGCAGAGGTAGTCGGCGCAGCTGCCGTTGCTACCGGAGGTCACCGGCGCGAGGCCGGGGGTCGAACCCGTGCCGCCTGACGAGAGGTCGGGGTACAGGGCGCTCGACGAGGGGCGGAGGGATCCCGAGCCCGCAGCCAGGCCGTAGACGCCGCCGATGATCTGGGCCGACACGCTGGTGCCGCCGAAGACCATCCAGCCCGGTTCGTGGTAGGTGTCGTACACGGCGACCCCGGTGGAGGGGTCGGCCACGGCCGCCACGTCCGCGACCTGTCGCCCGTTGCAGTCGCCTTTCTTGTAGTAGACGCTTGTGTCCTTCTGCCAGCTCGGCATCGCCTCGTACGCCGAGCAGCCGCTCCCGGCTGTCGACCAGACCGCCTGCGGGTTCCAGCCAGA
>JAJYGW010000015.1 GCA_021790615.1 Actinomycetes bacterium
GCGCCGCTCACCTTCGACCAGAACTGGGGGTGCTCGGCCATCAGCTTCAGGAAGAGGCCGAACTCCGGTCCGTCCACCGGCTTTCCGACGTCGGGTCGGCCCATGTGGTCGACGACCACGATGGTCGGCAGCGAGGTGAAGAAGTCCCATCGCTCGGCGAGGTCCTGTGCCTCGAAGTAGACCACGACGTGCCAGCCGAGCGCCGCGATCCGCTCGGCGATCGACCGGTAGTAGTCGTCGGGCTTCGGGTCGACCAGGCGGCGGACGAAGTTGAACCGGACCCCTCGCACCCCGGCCCCGTGCAGCTCGGCGAGCTCGTCGTCGCCCACGTGCGGCCCGACCGTCGCGACCCCCCGGGCGCGCCCCTTCGAGGCGACGAGGGCGTCCACCATCGCGGCGTTGTCGGCACCGTGGCAGGTCGCCTGGACGATCACGTTCCGCTCGAACCCGAGCAGGTCGCGGAGCGCGAAGAGCTGGTCCTTGCTGGCGTCGCAGGGCGTGTACTTGCGTTCCGGCGCGTACGGGAACACGTCGGATGGGCCGAAGACGTGGCAGTGGGCGTCGACCGCGCCGGGTGGCAGCTGAGAAGTGGGCTTCGAGGGGCTGGGGTCGAAGCAGAGCCAGTCCGCGTCCATCTCGAAGGCGCTCATCTCAGCGCCCCTGCGCCTTCAGGATCGCGTCGACGCGCGGGTACACGCGGCGCGCGTTGCCGGAGAAGACCCGTGCGCTGTCGTCGGCGCCGAGGTCGAGGGCGTCGAGGTAGCGCCGGGTGTCGTCGAAGTGGTGGCCGGTCTCGGGGTCGACGCCTCGGACGGCCCCGATCATCTCCGAGCCGAAGAGGATGTTCTCGTGGTCGACCACCCGGAACAGCAGGTCGATCCCCGGCTGGTGGTACACGCAGGTGTCGAAGAAGACGTTGCGCATCACGTGCTCGTCGAGCGGCGGCCGCTTCAGCATGTCGGCGAGGCCCCGGTACCGGCCCCAGTGGTAGGGGACGGCCCCGCCGCCGTGGGGGATGACGAACCGGAGGTCCGGGAAGTCGGTGAACAGGTCGCCCTGGATGAACTGCATGAAGGCGGTGGTGTCGGCGTTCAGGTAGTGCGCCCCGGTGGCGTGGAAGTTCGGGTTGCAGCTCGCCGAGACGTGGATCATCGCCGGGACGTCGAGCTCCACCATCTTCTCGTAGAACGGGTACCAGGCTTTGTCGGTGAGCGGCGGAGAGGTCCAGTTGCCCCCGCTCGGGTCCGGGTTCAGGTTGCATCCGACGAAACCGAGCTCGGTGACGCACCGCTCGAGCTCCACGATCGAGCCGGTGATGGGGACCCCGGGCGACTGGGGGAGCTGGCAGACGCCGACGTAGCTCTCGGGGTAGAGATCGGCGACCCGTCCGATCAGGTCGTTGCACGCCCTCGCCCAGGCGAGGCTCACCTGCTCGTCGCCGACGTGGTGCCCCATGGCCGAAGCTCTCGGGGAGAAGATGGTGAGGTCGGTCCCGCGCTCGGCGACCAGGCGGAGCTGGTTGGCCTCGAGCGACTCGCGGATCTGTTCGTCGGAGATGGCGGGGTAAGGAGGAGGCGAGGCGCCGGCGTCGAATGCCGCCTTCTGCGCCTGGCGCCAGAGGTCGTGCTCCTCCGGCGCGGTCGTGTAGTGCCCGTGGCAGTCGATGATCACCGCGCTGTCCTCGTTGTCGTCGTCATTTCCCTCTCCCCCCGCACGTTCTCCCCCTGCGCCCGCTCTCCTCGCACCTTCTCCCTCTCTCCCCGTGCCCTGTGCTCTCTCGGTCACGTGCGGCGGCGCCGAGTGACGGACCGCTCCGCTGGTCAGCTGCCCTCTCGCGAGTCGACGTAGACAAGGCCCCGCTGGGCGAGCTTCTCCCGCATCGAGTACAGGTCGAGCCCGAGCTCGCCCTCGGCGAGGCGCGCCCGCTTCTCCGCTTCGTTCGCCTCCCGTGCCCGGGAGCGCTCGAGGACCGACTCGGCCTCCTCCCGACGGATCACCACCACCCCGTCGTCGTCCGCCAGGATCACGTCGCCCGGCCGCACGTACGCGCCAGCGCAGACGATCGGCACCTGGACGTTCGCCACCGTCTCTTTCACGGTCCCCTGGGCGGAGACGGTCTTGGACCAGACGGGGAAGCGCATCTCGGTCAGGTCCGCGACGTCGCGCACGCCGCCGTCGATGACGAGGCCGCGGACGCCGTGAGCGACGAGGCTCGTCGCGAGCAGCTCGCCGAAATAGCCGTCCTCGCAGGGGCTGGTCGGGGTCACGACGAGGACGTCACCGGGCACGGCCTGCTCCGCCGCCACGTGGATCATCCAGTTGTCGCCGGGCGCGACCTCGACGGTCAGCGCGCAGCCAGCGACCTTGATCGGCCGATAGATGGGGCGCAGGCGGGAGGCGAGCAAACCGGTGCGTCCCTGAGCCTCGTGCACCGTGGCGACGCCGAGCTCGGCGAAGGCGTCGACCAGCCCGAGCTCGGTGCGTGCGACATTCTTGACCACGACAGCCATGCTCACTCCTGTTCCCGGCCCCGGCGCCCCTCGTGCGACGGACGCCCGGAAGAATGCCACCTCGCGGCCATGGTAACCATCAGAGATCGGCCCGGAAGCCGGCGGAGCGTTTGTAGTCTGCCTCCTGCAGGTTGCCGCACTCGAGCTGGAGGTCCCCCGATGCCTTCCTACGCAGTGAAGACCCCACCCCAGCACGGGACGTGGCAGGAGTTCCTCGAGGTCTGGCGTGCGGTCGACCAGATCGAGCTGTTCGAGTCGGCCTGGACGATGGACCACTTCTACCCGCTCACGCCTCCGGCCGAGGGGCCGCAGCTGGAGAGCTGGACGATGCTCGCGGCGCTTGCCCAGGCGACGACGCGCGTTCGGCTCGGCGCCACGGTCAACGGCATGCACTTCCGCCATCCCGCCGTCACCGCGAACATGGCGGCCACGCTCGACCACATCTCGGGCGGACGGCTCGAGCTCGGGCTCGGCGCCGGCTGGTTCTTTCTCGAGGCCGACGCCTATGGGATCCGCCTCGGCTCGCCCGGCGAACGCTCGGACCGCTTCGAAGAGGGGGTGGAGGTGGTCCACCGGCTCCTCACCCAGGAGACCACCACGTTCTCGGGCCGCTACTACCAGCTCACGGATGCCCGCTGTGAGCCGAAGCCCGTCCAGCGACCCAGACCTCCGATCGTCATCGGCGGCAAGGGGCCCACGCGCACCCTGAGGACCGCGGCGCGCTTCGCCGACCACTGGGACATGACCTTTCCCGAGAGCCCCGGGGAGTGGAAGGCACTGGACGAGGTGCTCGTGGGCCACTGCGCGTCGATCGGCAGGGACCCGGCGAGCATCCGCCGCTCGGTCCACCTCAGCTGGCCGGCGGACGCCGACCCCTCGGAGCTCGCCGACTCGGCCCATTCGTTCACCGCCGCCGGGGTCGACCTCGTCATCTTCTCGATGCGCGGCCCCTACCGCGTCGAGCTGGTCGAGCCACTGGCCAGGGCGCTCGCCGACCGCTGAGCAGACCAGAGGCGAGCCGTCCCCGTGGACGCTGGCGTGCTCGTCGCTTACCCTTCCTGGCAGCTCTGCGATCGAGGGAGGGGGCCAGCGATGGCACGCGAGGACATACTCGGGTCCTACTGGACCACGGCGGGGCCGGCCGACCCCACCGGCACCCCTCCTCCCCAAGGTGGCCCCCAATGGAGCCCCTTCAGCTGGGCCGACCGCTGCGCCCAGGCCAAGCGGGTGGGGCTCCAGGGACTCGGGATCTGGCACGAGGACCTCCGCCACCTCCTCGAGGTCCACACGCTCGCCGAGCTCGGCCGGATCTTCGCCGACGCCGGGCTCGTGCACCTGGAGCTCGAGTTCCTCATGAACTGGTACGTGCCGGACGCCGACCCCCGGCGCGACGACGCCGATGCCACCACGCGGCTCGTCTTCGAGGCGACCGCGGCCCTCGGGGCGCACCATGTGAAGGTGGGCAACATCTCGGGCATCCCGGTGGAGCGCGCACAGCTCGTCGACGCGTTCGCAAGGCTGTGCGCGCAGGCGGCCGAGGAGCACGACGCACCGGTCGTCTACGAGCTGATGCCTCCGGACGTGAACGTCGACAGCCTGGACAAGGCGATCGATCTCGTGACGGCCGCCGGGGCGCCCAACGGAGGGCTCGCCCTCGACACCTGGCACCTCGGCAAGCTCGGCATCGAGCCCGCGATGCTCGAGGCGATCCCCCCCGCCTACCCCCTCTACGTCGAGCTGAGCGACGGCAGGCGAGAGAGCATGCCGAGCATGAAAGAGGAGACGACGAGCTTCCGCCTCCTCCCCGGCGAAGGCGAGTTCGACCTGCCGAGCTACGTACGCGCCCTCCACGGCCTCGGTTACCACGGGCCGTGGGGCGTGGAGGTCCTCTCCGCCGAGCTGCGGTCGTTGCCGATCGGCACGCTCTTCGATCGCACCGCGCGCTCCACCCGCGCACTGCTCGCGGCGGCCGACGACCCCGTCGCGTCCTGAGCGAGGTCGGCGGTCGCCTCCGCCCGCCGGGGCGGGAAGGGCCGCGTCCGGCGAGGCGGTCTGAAGCGTTGCAGAGCCTGCGCAGATCGGGGGCGGTGACGTCGGTGATCGGCGCCGAGACACCGGCTCGGATCGCCATCGCGAGGAAGGCGAGGTTGAGCACGTGCCGCTCGGGGAACCCGAAGGAGATGCTGCTCGCGCCGTACCCGTTGCATGCGCCCTCCGGGTCGGACCTCCACGAACGCAGAGGCTCGCACGCGAATAGAGTCGTCCCGTCGGATTCGGTCCAGACGGGGACCAGAGGAGGGTGCATGAAGTTCTTGCTCGTGGATCCCACCCAGCAGCCGACGGGACTTTCCGTGACGCTGGCCGCCCGACCGCCCGCGCTGCGCGGACTGCGCCTCGGGCTCGTGGAGAACACCAAGGCCAATGCCGCCGCGCTGCTCGAGGAGGTGGAGGCCTTCGTGCGGGACGCGCTCGAGCCGTCGGCCGTCCGTCGCTACAGCGTGCCGGCCACGCTGCCGGCTTCCGACGAGGTCCTCGACCGGATCGCGGCGGAGTGCGACCTCGTCATCCAGGCGGTCGGCGATTGAGGGAGCTGTAGCGCGGCCAGTGTGGCCGACACGATCCTCCTCGAGCGGCGCGGCGTGCCGTCCGCCGCGATCTGCACCGACGCGCTTCGGGCGAGCGCCGACGCCATGGCAGCCATCCAGGGAGCCCCCGGGTACCGCTACGCCGTCGTGCCCCACCCGGTGAGCAGCCTCGACGCCGACGGGCTGCGCTCGCACGCCCGGCTCGCCGCGCCTCAGGTCCTCGAGATCCTGCGCGGCCCCGCCGGCGGTGCCGGTCCGGGCGACTGATGGCCGTCGACGAGTCGCCCGAAGAGCAGCCGGTCGACGTCGACCCGCTGCTCGAGGCCATCGAGTACTGCTACGAGCAGGGCTGGACCGACGGCCTGCCGGTCGTCCCGCCCACTCCCGCGCTCGTCGAGCGGTTCCTCGCCGAGACGGACCGGGATCCCGACGAGGTCCTCGTCCGCCTCGCCCAGTTCCGGCGTGCGGCCACGGTGCGCCAGGTCGCTGTCAGCGCGGCCATGGCGGGATGCCGGCCCGAGTACCTGCCCGTGGTGCTGGCCGCGTTCGAGGCGGTGGTCGACGAGGGCTGGCCGGCCGCGGGTGCCTGGCAGAGCACGACCGGCGGCGGCCCCTTGCTGATCGTGAACGGTCCGGTCCGCACCGAGCTCGGGTTCAACTCGCGGGGCAACGTCTTCGGGCCGGGCTTCCGCGCCAACGCGACCGTCGGTCGGGCGATGCGCCTCGCCATCCTGAACGTCTTCGGCGTGCGACCCCACGAGCTGGACCAGTCGACCCAGGGGAGCCCCGGAAAGTACAGCCTGTGCATCGCCGAGAACGAAGAGGACAGCCCCTGGGAGCCGCTCCACGTCGAGCTGGGCAGCTCGCCGAGCGACAGTGTCGTATCGGCGCTGCACACCCGTGGGATCGATTTCGTCGACAACAGGCACACCGCCGACGCCCGTCGCATCCTGAACGACATCGGCGACTCGATCGCCCGGACCGGCACGGTGCTGCGGCTCCAAAAGCGCGTCGGGGTCGTCATCGGCCCCGAGCACGCACAGCTGCTGGCGGCGCAGGGGATGTCGAAGCGCGACGTGAAGGAGTACCTCGTCGCGAATTCCTTCCGCAGGGTCGACGACCTCCGGCGCGCCGGCAAGGACGGGGAGATGAAGATCCCGAAGGCGGCAGACTCCTCGACCGGCTCGATGCACGGGATGGCAGAGCCGACCGGCCGCGCGGAAGGCGACCCAGGGGGGGACGAGCGGTTTCGCGTGCTCCACTCCCCCGACGACGTGCTCGTCGTGGTGGCGGGCGCGCCGAATGCCGGGGTGTCGGCGGTCGCACAGCCGCTCGGGTTCCCTCCGCGCTTTCCCGGGCGCGCCTCGGTGCGCCCGAAGCGCTGACCCGCGCCGCGCGGGCGCCGGGTCGAGGTCGGCGCGAACCACGCAGGGGCGAGGACGCTCAGGAGCTCTCGTGCCGGCCGTCGGGCGCCGGCTCGTCGCAGGGATGCCAGCAGGCGAAGCGGTGGCGTCCGCCGCCAGGGGCGGCGAGCTCCGGGGCGCTTGCCCGGCACCGGTCGTCCGCCCGCTCGCAGCGCGGCGCGAAGGCGCATCCCGTGGGCAGGTGGGTGAGGTCGGGCGGGCGGCCCTCGACCACGGGGAGGATCGTGTGCGTCGGCCGGTCGAAGCGTGGGATCGCCTGCAGCAGCGCCTGGGTGTAGGGCATCTGCACGTGGGCGAAGAGCTCGCGCGTCGACGCCTGCTCCACCGCCCGCCCGCCGTACATCACGATCACCTCGTCCGCGTAGGAAGCTGCGAGGCCGAGATCGTGGCTGACCAGGATGAGCGCCATGTCGCTCTGCTCTTGCAGCTCGAGCAGCAGCTCCATGATCTGCGCCTGGGTCGTCACGTCGAGGCTCGTGGTGGCCTCGTCCGCGATCAGCAGCTTCGGGTCGCACGCCAGGGCGATGGCGATCATCACCCGCTGGCGCATGCCGCCAGAGAGCTGATGAGGGTAGTCCAGGCAGCGGCGGGCGGCGGCGGGGATCCGCACACGCTCGAGAAGGTGCACCGCCCGGTTCCGGGCCTCCCGGCGATCGAGCGGCAGGTGGGCCCGCACGGCCTCAGCGACCTGGGGCCCGATCCGCATCGTCGGGTTGAGCGAGCGGGAGGGGTCCTGGAACACCATCGACACGCCGGTGCCGCGGTAGCGGCAGAGCTGCTTCTCGGACAGGCCGACCAGCTCGACGCCATCGAGGCGGACCGAGCCGGTAGTCCGTGCGGTCGGCGGCAGCAGACCCATGACCGCTCGACAGCTCACCGTCTTGCCGGAGCCCGACTCGCCGATGATGGCGAGGCTCCTGCCCGCAGCCAGCTCGTAGCTGATCCCGTTGACGGCGTAGACCCGCTGCCTGTGTTGGACGAAGTGCACGTGGAGGTCGCTCACCGTGAGCAACGCCTCCCGGTCGGTTGCGTTCTCGACGCACGACCCGAGTGTGCCCGCCGCTCTGGAGGTGTCCTGGTTCGTCCGCAGCGCCACGCCTCTCCCCGAGCCCAGGTGCCGACCAAGTCTGGGAATGTGCGGGCTCACCGTATCCATCGTGCCCTGGCCGCACAAGCTCCGCGGGCGCTCAACGTGGGACCGGGAGCTCCGGCCCCGCTGCGGTGCCAGGGATCTTGTGGGAGTATGCCTGCGACCGGAGGTGCTCGCTCGACGAGTGGTCCGACGACGAGGGCTACGAGCCGCGCCTGCCGGAGGCTCAATCGCGCAGGGGTGAGGTGGGAGGCAATGAGCACGCCGGTGGTCACGCCCACCGAAGCGGCGGGGGGGCACGCCGAGGGCGAAGGGGGCCTGCGGTGGTGGACCGCCTTCACGTCGTCGCCCACCCTGCGGCTCGCCGTCCGCCGGATCCTGATCGCCATCCCGGTGATGCTCGGAGTGACCTTCCTCACGTCCGTCCTCTTGAACCTTCTCCCCGGAGACGCCGCGTCGGCCCTGCTCGGAGCGAATGCCACCCCCCAGGAGATCCGTCAGCTCTACCTGAAGCTCCACCTGAACGAGTCGTTCTTCGTGCGCTACTGGCAGTGGCTGGACGGTGTCTTCCACGGGCACTTGGGCGTCTCGCTGCAGAACACACAGCCGGTCGCCCAGATCATCGGCCAGCACCTGCCGGTCACCTTCGAGCTCATCGTCTACTCCACGGTCGTGATGGTGTTCGTCACGATCCCCATTGCGATGCTCTGCGCGCGACGTCCCGGCGGGATCGTGGACCGGATCACGATGATCCTCTCGATGGGCTTCCTGTCCATCCCCCAGTTCGTGCTCGGCCTCCTCTTCGTGCTCGTGTTCGCAGTGGTCTGGAAGATCTTCCCTGCTCTCGGGTACACGCCGATCACCCAGAGCCTCGGCGCGAACCTGAAGGACTTCACCCTCCCGGCTCTCACCATCGCGCTGCCGTTCTCCGGCTTCTACATCCGGCTGCTGCGCGGCGATCTCATCGAGCAGATGGAGTCGCAGGACTACGTGGTCACCGCCCGCGCGAAGGGCTTCGGCTCCTGGTACATCCTCACCCGGCACGCCTTCAGGAATTCGCTGATCAGCTTCGTCACCATCGTCGGGCTGAACGTGGCGCAGCTGTTCGCCTACACGGTCATCGTCGAGGAGATCTTCGGCCTTCCCGGTCTCGGCTACCAGCTGCTCACCGGCGTGAGCGACAGGAACACCCCGCTCGTGCAGGCCATCGTCCTCGTCTTCGCCGGCATCGTCGTCATCGTCAACCTGTTCACCGACCTCACGTACGGAGTCATCGACCCGAGGGTCCGCTATGGCCGTTCTGCCATCTGAGGGCGAGGCGCCCGCCCCTGCGCGAGGCGCCCTGGTCCTCGCCGATCTGCCGGCGCGCCGCGGCCGTGGCTGGCTGCACTCGCTCGACATCTCCATCCCGGCCGTCCTTCTGATCGCGCTCGCGTTCACCTGCTTCGTCTGGCCCTACCTCTACAAGATCCCTTCTCCGGTCGGCGGCGGCATCCTCACAGGAAGCCTGCCGGTCGGCTCCCCGGGGCACCTCCTCGGGACGACAGTGGTGGGCAACGACATCATGTCCCGGCTGATCTACGGCGGCAGGATCTCCATCGAGATCATGTTCGCGGTCCAGGGCATCGGGCTCGTGGTGGGAAGCCTCATCGGCGTGACGGCGGCGATGATGCAAGGGGTCGCAGAGACGATCGCGATGCGGATCCTCGACGTGATCATCGCCTTCCCGGCCATCATCCTCGTCGTCGTCATCGTCCTCGGCCTGGGGGCCAGCGAGGCCACCCTCATCTGGGCGCTCGCGGTCGTCATGATCCCGATCTTCGCCCGGGTGTCGCGGGCGGGCGCGGTGACCATCCGGGAGCAGACCTACATCGTGGCGGCGGAGCTGTCCGGCTCGAAGCGGTGGCGCATCGCCCTCCGCCACGTCCTCCCGAACATCTTGATGTCCTTGCTCACCTTCGCCGTCCTCGGCGCGGGCATCGTCGTCATCCTCGAGGCGACCGTGAGCTTCTTCGGCTATGGCATCCCGCCTCCGGGACCGAGCTGGGGGAACATGATCGCGGTGGGGGCTCAGACAATGTCGACCCGGCCGGTGCTGCTCCTCGTCCCCTCCGTCGTGCTCCTGGTCACGGTCATCGCCCTCAACACCCTGGGCGAGGGAATGCGCCGTCGCTGGGGGACCCTCCGGTGACGGCGTGGCGCGCCGGCTCGTGCCGGCTCGTCTGGGCTGCGCGGCGCAGGACCGGTCCATGACCGTCGACGGTTCGGACGAGACGGGCGCCACTGGTGGGCCGGCGACCCTGCCCGGTGCGCCCACTGCCCCGGGTGCGGCCAACGGGGAGAGCGTCCTTCTCGAGGTTCGCCACCTCGTGCAGGAGTTCCCCATCCGCAACGCGGGAGGGGTGAAAGGCGGCATGCTCCAGGCCGTCTCGGACGTCTCGTTCACCCTGCGCGCGGGGGAGGCGCTCGGGATCGTGGGCGAGACCGGTTCGGGGAAGTCGACCCTCGCCCGCTCCGTCATCCAGGCGCCCCCGCCGAGGTCCGGAGAGGTGATCTTCGACGGCGTCGACCTCACGAAGCTCCGGCGGCGGCAGCTGGGGCCGCTCCGCCGCCACGTCCAGATGGTCTTCCAGGACCCCTACAGCTCGCTCGACCCGAAGTGGCGGGTGAAGGACATCGTCGCCGAGCCGCTCGTGGCGTACGAGGCCGGCGACCGCCGGCAGCGCCAGGCGCGTGTGGACGAGCTCCTGGACCTGGTCGGCCTCGATCCTGAGACCTACGGCGCCCGGCGTCCTGGCCAGCTGTCGGGCGGGCAGGCCCAGCGCGTGGCGATCGCACGGGCGATCGCGCTCCATCCCCAGCTCGTGATCTGCGACGAGCCGGTCTCCTCGCTCGACGTGCTGGTCCAGGCCCAGGTGCTGAACCTGTTCGAGAAGCTCCGCCAGGAGCTCGCTCTCGCCTACTTGTTCATCGCCCACGACCTCGCTCTGGTCAAGCAGGTGAGCGACCGGGTGATCGTGCTGTACCTCGGCAAGGTTTGCGAGCTGGGGCCGTCAGACGGCCTCTACGCCGAGCCGCTCCATCCGTACACCCTCGCGCTGTTGAAGTCGATCCCCGACACGGACCCCACGATCCGCAGGGCGCGCACGAAGGAGGTCATCAGCGGAGAGCTCCCCTCACCGCTCGACCCCCCGAGCGGGTGCCGCTTCCGCACGCGCTGCCCTCGGGCTCAGGCACGCTGCGCCGAGGAGGTGCCGGTGCTCAGGCCCCTGCGGAAGGACCACTTCGTCGCCTGCCATTTCCCGCTCCACGAAAGAGGCGGTGGTGCCGTCGGCGCGGCGGGTACCGCGGTCGCTCTGGGTGAGGCGTCGGCGTGACCCGTGGCACCGCCCCGAGCGGACGCGGCGCCGGGGCGCGGCACGACCGTCGAAGCGGTCGGCGCGAACGGACCGGGGCGACCGGTTGGACCAGACAGAGGAACGCTTGGAAGAGAGAAGGAGTCGAGCCATGAAGACGACCGCAGCCGTCCTGCGGGTGCCTGGCAAGCCGTGGGAGATCACCGAGCTGGAGCTCGACGAGCCGAAGTCGCACGAGGTGCTCGTCAAGTTCGTGGCCTCGGGGATGTGCCACTCGGACGAGCACATCCGCGCGAGCGGTGGGTCCCACATCCGCATGCCTCTCGTCGGGGGTCACGAGGGCTCCGGGATCGTCGAGGCCGTCGGCGCGGCGGTGCAGCGGGTGAAGCCGGGCGATCACATCGTCACCTCCTACATCCCGGCCTGCGGGCACTGCCGCTACTGCTCGACCGGCAGGCAGAACCTGTGCGACCGCGGCCTGTACGCCGGGAGAGGCTGCCTGCAGGACGAGACCTTCCGGTTCCACCAGGACGGCGAGGATTTCGGCGCGTTCTGCGTGGTCGGCTCGTTCTCCCAGTACTCGGTCGTCTCCGAGTACTCCTGCATCAAGATGGACGACGACATCCCTTTCGACGTGGCCTGCCTCGTCGGATGCGGTGCGACCACCGGATGGGCATCCGCCGTCTACGCGGCGGACGTCCGGGTCGGCGAGACCGTCGTGGTCTTCGGCACCGGCGGCGTGGGGATGAACGCCGTGCAGGGTGCCCGTCTGGCGGGGGCGAAGAACGTGATCGCCGTCGACCCGGTGGCCTTCAAGCGCGAGCAGGCGCTGCGCTTCGGTGCGACCCTCGCCTTCGCGGACCCGGCGGAGGCGAGGGAGAGGATCGTGGAGCTCACCCGGGGCCAGCTGGCGGACAAGATCATCCTCACCGTCGGCCTGCTCGCCGAGGCAGACGTCTCGAACGCCGTCTCGATGTGCGGCAAGGCCGGCACCGTCGTGATCACCTCGGTCAGTCCGCCCGACGAGAAGACCGTCAGCCTGACCGGCAGCCCCCTCGTCGGCTACGTGCGGCGGATCCAGGGGGCATTGTTCGGAAATGCCAACCCGCTCTACGACGTGCCGAGACTGCTCGGGCTCTACAAGTCCGGCGACGTGAAGCTCGAGGAGCTGATCACCCGGCGCTACCGCCTCGACGAGATCAACGAGGGCTATCAGGACATGCTGGACGGCAAGAACATCCGTGGCGTGATCGTCCACGAGCATTGAGGGCACGAGAGACCGGAGGAGGACGACGATGGGCAGCTCGATCATGGACCCGACCGGGCAGACGACGCGGGCAGAGGGCGCGCTGCAGCCGGCCATCCGCCCCGAGAGCTTGAAAGGCATGACCGTGGGCCTGCTCGACAACGGCAAGCAGAATGCGGGCCGCTTCGTCGAAGAGCTCGGCAAGGTGCTGGTGGAGCGGTACGGGGTCGGCCGCGTGGTCCTGCGCAAGAAGCCGGTGGCGACGGTGGACGCGCCGGCTCAGCTCCTCGACGACCTGCACCATGCGGCGGAGCTCGTGGTCATCGGTGTCGGGGACTGCGGCTCGTGCAGCGCTGCAGCCATAGCTGACGGGATCGCCTTGGAGCGCCTCGGCACCCCGACGGCGGTGGTCTGCACCGAGTCGTTCACCGCGACCGCCGACGCCATGGCGGTGATACGCGGCGCGGCGGGGTACCGCCACGCGACCGTGGCGCACCCGATGGCCGGCTTGCCGTTCGAGAAGGTGCGAGCGCGTGCCGAGGGCGTCGCCGACGAGGTGGCGTCGCTGCTCACCGGCGCCACCGTCCGTCGTGGCGCCGCCTGATGGTCGGCGACTCGGCTGCGACAGACCTGGACCCGGATGCCGCCCAGGCGGCGATCGAGCACTGCTACCACCAGGGATGGTCGGACGGGCTCCCTCTCGTCCCCGCGACCCGCGAGCTGGTCGACCGCTTCCTCGCCGAGACCGACCGCTCGCCCGACGAGGTGATCGGCAGGATGGACAACCTGGGGCGCACCTGCACCGTCGAGCTGGCTGCGGTCAACGCCGCCATGGCGGGGTGCCTGCCGGCGTACTTCCCGGTGGTGCTGGCCGCCTGGGAAGCGGTGATGCGCGACCGGGCCGCCAAGGGGGGCGCCTGGCAGAGCACGAGCGGTCCGGCACCGCTGATCATCGTGAACGGCCCGGTTCGAGAAGAGCTCGGGTTCAACAGCTCCGGCGGGGCGTTCGGCCCGGGGTTCCGCCCCAACGCCACCGTGCCGCGAGCGATCGGGCTCATCGTCCGGAACGCCTTCGGCATCAGACCGCACGAGCTCGACCAGGCGACGCAGGGGCTGCCGGGGCGCTTCGCGATGTGCTTCGGCGAGAACGAGGAGGAAAGCCCGTGGGAGCCGCTTTCGGTGGAGATGGGGCTCTTCGACGGCCAGAGCGCGGTGTCGGCCACGTTGGTCCGGACCTGCGAGTTCGTCGACAACCGCCACACCCAGGACCCCGAGCAGGTGCTCTTCGACTTCGCCGACACCATCGTGAGGACCGGTTCGCTCATCTTCGCGGACCAGTCCTGCTTCGTGGTCTTCGGTCCCGAGCACGCGCAGCTGCTCGCCGGAGCGGGCTATTCCAAGAACGACGTGAAGGACTGGCTCATCGCGCACTGCGTGCGCAGCGAGGCGGACCTTCGACGGGTCGGCAAGGACGCGGTCGCAGAGGGCGGGCTGGGCGGGCGGGGTCCCAGTGCCGAAGAGCGCGTGAGCCAGGATACGCTCAGCCGCGTCGTCTCGACCCGAGAGCAGATCCCGATCGCCGTGACGGGCGCCCGGAACGCTGCCATGTCGCTCGTGTGCAGGGTCTTCGGCACGTGGTCGAACTCCTCGTGCCCGGTCGAGCGTCGCAGGCGCAACGGGACCGAGGGAACATGAGACCGAGACACGGTGGGACGAGGAGGGCAGAGCGGTGATCGACCTGGAAGGCCTCGCGTCCCTGCGCACCTCGCTCGAGGTCGACGGCTACGAGATCGACGTGGAGGAGGGCGAGCGCGTCGCCGTCGTGATCTCGGCGACGCCCGGCGCGTGCGCGGAGTGCTTGGTGCCCGCGAGCCTGATGGTGCCGATGCTCGAGCACGCCTTGAAGGTGCCGGGCGACCGCATCGACCTCACCTACCCCGCGGACCACGAGCAATGAGCCTCGAGCGGTGAGCGCGCAAGGGCGGGTCGCTCTCGTCACCGGGTGCGGCAAGCGGGACGGCGTCGGCCGGGCGGTCGCCCGCCGGCTGGCGGAGGAGGGCATGACGGTCGTCGTCGCCGACCGCATGCCAACCGGGGTGCTGAACCGGCGCCAGGAGATCGTCGGGGTGGCGGACGACGGCTGGCAGGGCCTGGACAGCCTCGTCGAGGAGATCGGCGCTGCGGGCGGCACCGCCAGCGCCGTGCTCGGCGACATCGGCGACGTGTCCGACGCCGACGCGATGGTCGCGGGCGCGGTCGACGCGCACGGCCGCCTCGACGTCCTCGTCAACAACGCGGCGGCTCCCCAGGGCCTCGACCGGCGCGAGATCGCGCAGGTCCCGGTCGAGGTGTTCGACGAGGTGATCCGCATCAACCTCCGCGGCGCCTTCCTCATGTCACGGGCCGCCGTGCCGATCATGCGCGAGCAGCGATGGGGGCGCATCATCGCCGTGTCGTCGATGGCTGGCGTGGTCGCCGCGCCGTACTCGACCGCGTACTCGGCGTCCAAGGCCGGGATCCTCGGCTTCACGCGGGCGCTGGCGATGGACGTGGCCCGTTGGGGCATCACCGTCAACGCGGTGGCCCCGGGCGCGGTCGGCACGAGCCGGGCGTTTCTCAGCGAAGACCCCGACCTCGACGTCGAGGTCGAGCTCGAACGCCGGGGGCAGGGGATCCCGCTCGGCCGCGTCGGCCGCCCGGAGGACATCGCCGGGGCCGTCGCCTATCTGGCGAGCGACGACGCCGAGTACATGACCGGGCAGTACCTCGTGCTGGACGGCGGGGGACGCGCCGGCGTCCTGCCCGAGCCGTCGTCGTAAGGCTCCGAGGGCGCACTGTCGCCTCGCCGTCGCCTCGCCGGCCCGGGGCTCCCTGCTGCGGCGGTCGCGTTGCACGATTCGACGAGAGTGCTCTACGGTGCTCCGAGCGGAGCTCTCCGGGACCTGCGCGGTCCGCATCGCACCACAGTCGGAGAGGAGCTCGAGCACGAGTGCACGACCTGGGGTTGCATGGTGGCGACCGGTGAGCGCAGCATGAACAAGATCGTGGGCTCGCCCGCGGAGGCGGTCGTCGACGTCGTCGACGGCTCGAGCGTGGCGATCGCCGGGTTCGGACTGGCGCACCGCTTTCCCTCGAGCCTGATCATGGCGCTCGCCGAGCTCGGCTCCAAGCGGCTGACCGTCTACTGCAACGGCCTCGGTCAACCAGGCCATCCGACCGCCCACCTGCTTGCGGAGAACCACCAGCTCGGCAGGCTCGTTGCCTCGTTCTCGGCTCGCCCGGGCGTGCGCGAGTCGGAGGCCGAGACCCAGATCGCTGCCGGCGAGCTCGCTTTCGAGGTCGTCCCGCAGGGCACCCTCGTCGAGCGGATGCGAGCCGGCGGGGCGGGGCTGGCGGCCGTCTACACGCCGACGGCCGTCGGGACGCCCCTCGCCGAGGGCAAGGAGATTCGGTACTTCGACGGCAAGCCGTTCGTCCTCGAGCTGGCGATCACCACCGACTTCGCCTTCCTGCGGGGCTATCGAGGCGACCGCCTCGGCAACATCCAGCTGCGCGGCGGCTCGCGCAACTTCAACGTCAGCTTCGCGAAGGCGGCGCGGATCGCGATCGCCGAAGTCGAGGAGATCGTCGAGCCAGGCGAGATCCCGCCGGACCTCGTCGACATCCCGGGGGCGTTCGTGAGCCGGGTCGTCGAGAGCACCTACTCGATGGACACCAAGACGCTGCCGATGCGCCCGAACCGTGCGGCCACGAGCGCCCGGACCTACAACGGCAAACCGGCGCTCGCCCGCAACGAGATCGCCCGTCGCGCCGCGCTGCTGCTCGAGGGCGGCACGTACGTGAACCTCGGAGCCGGGATCCCGAACCTGATCACGAATTACCTCGAGGGACGGGGGATCATCCTCCACGCCGAGAACGGGATCCTCGACTACGGGTCGTTCGCAGACGCCGAGGACTTCGACCCCGACGTGCACGACGCGGGTGGCTGGTTCGTCACGACCAAGCCCGGGACCTCCTTCTTCGAGAGCGTCACCTCCTTCGAGATCGCCCGCTCGGGCAGGCTCTCCACCGTCGTGCTCGGCGCGTACCAGGTGGCCGCGAACGGCGACTTCGCCAACTGGGCGACGCCCGAGATGGCCGGAGGCGGGATCGGCGGGGCGATGGACCTCGCCGTCGGGGCCAGAGGCGTGATGATCACGATGGAGCACTGCGACAGCGCAGGACGGCCGAAGCTGGTGGAGCGCTGCACGTACCCGCTCACCGCGGTCGGGGTCGTGGACACGGTCGTGACCGACGTCGCCCTCCTGCGCCGGGTCGACGGCACGTTCCGCGTGATCGAGGTGGCGCGGGGATTCAGCGTCGACGAGGTCCGTGCCCTCACCGGCATGCACGTCGAGGTGGGGCCCGAGGTCGGCGTCATGCAGGACGCCTACGAGACCCCGTAGGCCCCGGCGCCCCCGTGAGCCCCGGGAGACCCCGTGAGCCCGGGCGCCCCTAGCGGGAAGGAGCGGCAGATGACCGTCACAGTGGCGAAGGAGAGGGACGCGTACCTCGATGTCGGCTCGCTCTTGCCTGGCGGGTCGCACCTCATCGGCGGCGAATGGACTCCTGCCGCCA
>JAJYGW010000237.1 GCA_021790615.1 Actinomycetes bacterium
GGCGAGCCGGACCCGGACCACGTGAAGGCCGTCGATGCCTACTTCATCTCCGCGGCCGAGCACGGCATGAATGCGTCCACCTTCACCGCCCGGGTCGTGGCGAGCACGGGTGCGGACGCCGCGGCGTCGATCTCGGCGGCGATCGGGGCGCTCTCCGGACCCCTGCACGGCGGGGCACCGAGCCGGGTGCTCGCCATGCTGGACGAGGTCGAGCGGAGCGGTGACCCCGCAGGGTACGTGCGTGCCGAGCTGGATGCGGGCCGGCGGCTCATGGGCTTCGGCCATCGCGTCTACCGGGCGGAGGACCCCCGGGCGCGGGTGCTCCGCCACACCGCCCACGAGCTCGGCTCCCGGCGCTGCGAGGTCGCCGAGGCGCTCGAGGCGGCTGCGCTCGAGGAGCTCACGAACCGCTACCCCGACCGGCCGCTCCGCACCAACGTCGAGTTCTGGTCGGCGGTGGTGTTGGACTTCGCGGAGGTCCCGCCGCACATGTTCACCTCGATGTTCGCCTGCGCGCGCACCGCCGGCTGGAGCGCGCACATCCTCGAGCAGAAGGGCACTGGACGCCTCGTGCGCCCGAGCGCGCGCTACGTGGGGCCCGGGCCGAGGCCGGTCTCCGAGATCCCGGGGTAGACCTGTCGCCAGTCGGTTCGCGCGCATCCCGACCGACCGAGCGGCCAGCGGAGTCGGGCCGCCTCCACGGCGCCCGCTCCGCTGCGTCGCTCTCGGGCCCTGGCCTACCCCGCGCCTCTCACCTGTCGCATTCCTCGACGGCGGGCTGTCGCACCGTACCCGCGACCGCGTCGTTCCGGCTGGCCCGGCCCGGGACTCCAGAGCGCTCTCGAGAGAGCGACTGCTCGATCGTGCCTGGTCGCCCGGTGCTCACTGGGCAATGCGCGTCTCGCCGGCGGCGGCGAGGTGGGCAACAGCTGGGCGGGCCGTGCCGTGGTGCGGTCCCCCGACGGTCTCGTCGGAGCAGCGGTGCAGCCCCGCTCGGCGGACGGAGGTCGCCTGGGCGGTGGGCAGGTCCCCGCCAGCCTTGCGGAGCGTCCGAGACGGCCGTGCCACCAGGGGCGTGTCTGGGACGTTCCCGCTTCCCGCTAGGGT
Organism: Actinomycetes bacterium; assembly: GCA_021790615.1. The sequence continues at coordinate 1,108 of JAJYGW010000237.1, forward strand.
AGGCGGCACCGGACGCAGAGGTTCGACCGTCGCAGACGGCCAGTAAGCCGGCGTCCAGGGAAAGGGACCACCATGTTGCCCGCGCTGCGAGCCGCTCCGCGACCGGAAGGCGGTGCGCGAGCCGTTTCCCGTCCGAACCACCACTGCGCCTGCGAGCGAGCCCGACTGGCCGGAGCTCCCTGCGGTCGCAAGAGGAGTCGCTCCCTCTGAGGGGCGCGTCTCATGCGCATCGCCATCATCGCACCTCCATGGCTGCCGGTTCCCCCACCCGCCTACGGCGGGACGGAGAACGTCCTCGACGCGCTCGCCCGGGGTTTGGAGAATGCCGGGCACGACGTCCTCCTCTGCACCACCGGAGACAGCACCTGCCCGGTCGCGAAGAGCTCGATCTTCGAGAGAGCCGTCGGCGTCGGCTCGGGGAGCAGCGTCGACGAGATCCGTCACGTTCTGCACGCCTACGAGGAGGCGCAGGACTGCGACGTGGTGCACGATCACACGCTCGTGGGTCCCCTCTACTCGGCGGCCTTCCCGAAGCTCCCGGTTGTCACGACGAATCACGGGCCCTTCAACGCCGACCTCATCGGGCTCTACCGGGCGCTGTCTCGTAGGCTCCCGGTGGTTGCCATCTCCCGCCATCAGGCCTCGACTGCGTCCGGCGTCCCAATCGCCGCCGTCATCCACCACGGGGTCGGGGTCGCCGACTTCCCGGTTGGCGGTGGTGGTGGAGGTTACGCACTGTTCCTCGGGAGGATGCACCCGGGGAAGGCACCCCACGTCGCGGCCCGCATCGCCCGACGAGCCGGGCTCCCCTTGCGCATCGCCGCCAAGATGCGCGAGCCGGAGGAACGCGCGTACTTCGACGCGATGGTGCGTCCACTACTCGGTGGGGAGGTGACCTACGTGGGGGAGGTCGACCGGCGTACCAAGCTCGAGCTACTCGCAGGGGCCGACTGCCTGCTCAACCCGATCGCCTGGCCGGAACCCTTCGGGATGGTCATGATCGAGGCGCTGGCCTGCGGAACACCGGTGCTCGCGACGCCCTGGGGAGCTGCCCCTGAGATCGTCGAGGACGGCGCCGTCGGTTTCGTCCGATCCACCGAGGCCGGGCTCGTTCAGGCAATCGGGCGGGTGCACGAGATCGATCGGACGACGTGTCGCAGTCATGTCGAAGAGAACTTCTCGGTCGAGAGCATGGTCGCCAAGCACGTCGAGCTCTACGAACGCGTGGCAGCGGGGCTCCCCCGCCCTCCTCTCGAGATGCTGCGCCGGGATGCATCCCTCGACGACGATCTCGCGACGGGCCGAGAACGGTTGGCGTCGTAGGTGGATCTCTCCCCTGGGCAGCGCCGTGCACGCCATCGGGGCACGACTCGCGTGCCGAGGCGCTCCGCCGCCGAGCGGGCCGCAGCCCCCACTGCCTTCGCGTTGCGTGTCTCGGCCGGCTTAGGTTGTATCCGGTGAACGACGCCTGGACCTTCGCCGGAGCGCCGACTGCCACCGGCGCCGGGGGGAGTGTGATCACGCTCGTCGAAGGCGCGTCCTTCTCGATCTCCTCGCCCGGCGGCGACATCGAACCGGAGGGTGCCCACGGCCTCTTCTTCGAGGACACCCGCTTCGTTTCGACCTGGAGGCTTCGTCTCGACAACGAGGAGCCACAGAGCCTGGCGCAGATCGCGCACAACCCGTTCTCCACCACCTTCGTCGCGCGGGGCCGGCCGCGTGACGGCGAGTCCGACAGCACCCTCCTGCTCGAGAGGCGTCGCTACGTCGGCAACGGCATGCGTGAGGATGTCGTCCTGCGCAACCTCGGGCGCGAGGCGGCCGCCTGCTCCGTCGGTTTCGAGCTCGATGCGGACTTCGCCCATCTCTTCGAGGTGAAGGAGAACCGGGTCGTGAGGCGCGGGCACCACGGCGTCGAGGTGGATGCCTCGACAATGACGTTCACCTACGAGGACGAGGAGGTGGGTCGCCGCCTCACGGTGGAGTTCCCCTCGGACGCTCGCGTCACCCCGCGCCACGCCCGGTTGGAGGTCGTCGTTCCGAAGGGGGGTGAGTGGCGTACCTCCCTCGAGTTCCGTCTCGTCGTGGACGGCGAGCCCGTCGAGCTCCGCTACGACGGCGAGGACCCTGCCGAGCGCTCGACCCCAGTGGACCGGCTCCGGACCTGGGAGCGGACCATGCCACGGGTCCGGAGCAACGACAGCGGGCTGGAGACGACCTTCCGCCAGAGCGGCCGCGACCTCGGGGCGTTGCGGATCTTCGATCCCGAGCACCCCGATCGCGCGGTGATCGCGGCGGGCGCGCCGTGGTTCATGACGCTGTTCGGTCGGGACTCGCTCATGACCTCGCTGATGACACTCGACGTCGACCCGACCCTCGCGACGAACACCCTGCTCACCCTCGCTCGCCTCCAGGGAGAG
>JAJYGW010000376.1 GCA_021790615.1 Actinomycetes bacterium
CGAGGGCGATGCCGGCAGCAAGCCCGCGCGGGATCGCAGGCGACCGCGCGAACGAGAGCACCTTCCCGACCCCTGACCGTGCCTGCCGATCCTGTCCGGTGCAAGCCTCGGGATCCTCTGGAGCACCGCTCCGCGCCTCTTCCAAGGCTCCGGACTCGACCACGCCGGCGAACACCACTCTGAGCGCGGACCGGATGAAGGCCAGGTCCCGAAGCTTTGCGAAACACTCGCCGCAAGCAATGACGTGCCAGAAGACGGCCTCTCGATCGTCAACGTCCTCGCCGTCGAACCAACGACCGAGCACCACCTCGCTCGGGTGGTGCGGGTCCTCTACCCCCCGCCTCTCTTGTCGAATCAAGGTTCGCATGGGACATCCCGAGCGGTCGTGTTGGCTCCTGCCTCGATAACCGCATCGGACCCGACTTCTGGCGATCGAACAAGTTCGCTTCACCACTTTGTTCGTCCGCGCGACGCTCCCATGTGTCACAACTCGCCACGGGGCCCCGGCAAGCGGTTGTCCGGGAACCAGCGGGGGATGCCATCCGCTGCTCACAGGCCCAGGTGGGTGCCCTCCCAGAGCTTGATCCCGCCGAGGATCCCTGCCATGTTGTCGACGATGCTCACGTCGTCGGGCAAGTTGCCGCCGAGCCGCTTGGCGTTCCCGCCTCCCACATAGCAGTGATCGAAGAAGGTGAGATCTCGGAGAATGGCAACCGCCTTGATCACCCGCTTGCTCCAGCGGTCGTCTCCGACCTCCTTTCGAGCGTTCTCGCCGAGCTGCTGGTTGTAGGTCTCCCCCTTCCGGAAGGGCTGGTGCGCTATCTCGAGGTGCGGCAGGAGCCTCCCATCGAAGAACAACCCCGTGCCGAACCCGGTTCCCAGCGTCAAGACCAGCTCGAACCCCTTCCCGCCGACCACTGCCGCGCCCTGGAGGTCGGCGTCGTTGGCGACGCGGGCAGGTCTGCCGAGCTGGGCAGCCAGCGCTTCGGCGAGCCCGAAACCGGTCCAGGCGGCCAGGAGCGCCGGATCCACCTCGGTGCCTGGCCCCGCCACTGTCACGAAATGCGGCGCGGTGAGCACCTTCCCCGAACGCACCATCCCCGGGAACCCGACCGAGACGCGCTCTGCCTTGGGAAGTGGCGCCACGAGCTCGGCGAGAACCCGGGTCAAGCGGTCCGGAGACAGCGGGTATGGAGTCTCCACCCGCACGCGATCTGCGACCATGGCCCCGGCCGCATCGAGCACCGACGCCTTCAAGCCAGTCCCCCCGACGTCTATCGCAAGAGTGTAGGGCCGCACCGGATGCACGTTGCCTCTCCTTCCTCGTTCCTCTCGACGCCTGATCGAGGAGCGAGCAGAGCCTCGGCGCTCGCCGCGATCTGCGGCGCCGCTGCACCGCCTCGCCCTCTCACGCGACGTTAGTGTGATCTCCCATGTCCGATAAGCCCTGGCTGGAAGATGCCTGCTCGCTCGTCGAATCGTTTCGCAAGGGGGACCTGAGCCCGCTCGAGGCGTTCGACGCGTCCCTTGGTGCGATCGAACGATCGAACCTGAACGCCTTTTGCCACCTCGACGTCGAACGTGCCCGCGACGCCGCTGCCGGATCCGACGTGTCACTCCCCTTCGGCGGAGTGCCCGTAGGCGTCAAGGAGCTCGATCAAGTCGAAGGCTGGCCCTACAGCGAGGGGTCGCTGGTGTTCGCGGATCGGCGCGCCAAGTTCACCCACACATTCGTGGAGCGGGTCCGCAACGCCGGCGCAGTGCTGCTCGGGCAGACGACGGCGAGCGAGTTCGGCGGCATCAACTGCACGAACACGAAGATCCACGGTGCGACCCGCAACCCGTGGAACCTCGAGCGCACGCCTGGTGGATCATCGGGTGGTTCGGCTGCCGCAGTCGCAGGCGGCCTCGTACCCCTGGCCACCGGTTCGGACGGAGGCGGATCGATCAGGATCCCTGCCGGCTTCACCGGCATGTTCGGCCTCAAGTCGACCTACGGCCGCATCCCCAAAGGACCTGAGACCATGCAGCACACCCTGACCGTGGTGCTCGGATGTCTTTCGCGCTCGGTCAGGGACACGGCCCGCTTCTTCGATGTGTGCAACGGGTACGACTCGCGCGACACCCTTTCCCTGCCCCGCGTGGAGGGGTGGGAAGCGTCGCTTGGTTCCTTCGTCCCGATTCTCAGGGGAAAGAAGGTGGTGGTCGCCCCCGCGCTCGGCTGCGCAATCGTCGCACCAGGGGTTGCCGAGCTGGTGGAGATTGCCGCGAACGCTCTGATCGAAGACGTCGGGCTCGAAAGAGTGGACTTCGACTTCTCTCTTCCGACCGTGTCCCTGGAATGGGCGATGACCAACCTCGTGAGCCTCGCTGCCGACCTTGGCGACCTCTACCCGTCCCGCGAGAGCGACCTGACTCCCGAGATCCAGTTCGGCCTCAACATCGCCTCCCATCACTACGACTTGGCGATGGCGGCGGCGGGGGAGAAGCTGCGCGTCGAGCTGAACGAGGCCGTCGCCTCGGTGTTCGACGAAGTCGACTTCGTCATCGGCGCGACCAACCCGGACGTCGCCTTCGCCGCCACCGGCCCACTGCCCTTGTCGGTCGGAGGACGGGACCTCTCCGCCGAGATGGGTCTGGAGCAGGCGCTCGGCAACAACGGTGCCCTGACCATGCCGGCGAACATGACCGGCAACCCCGCCGTGTCCATCCCTGCCGGCCTGCTCGACGGCATGCCTGTCGGGATGCAGATCATCGCCCGGCATCACGAGGAGCAGCTCCTCTTGGACCTGGCGTTGGCAGCCGAGCGAGAGCGCCCTTGGCCCCTGGTCGTTCCCGGCTCTCCCATCTGACCGGCTTCGCTCGGAGTTCGGGCGGGTCGGCAGGCAGAGGATCGGCCGCAAGGGCTGCCTGGGGGCTCCGCGGATCGCCCGGCTGGCTACGACCGCGCGCGCTCGCGGAGCCCAGGGTCGTCGAACCAAGGGCGGAGACGGGTGCGGACCGGGGGCAGGTGCCCGTACACCAACAACCCGTTCCCGGGAGGCAGCCGCCGAAGAGCATCTGCAGGCAGGAGACGCCGGAGCGTCGTAGCGTCGCTCGTCGAGACAGCACCCGACCGATCCGACGTGGTGCTCCGGAGCGAGTGCTCCGTCTCGCCGGCGAGGATGCTCGCGTGCTCGAGCGTCCCGGTGTCGGCTATGCCGGCAAGGAACACCTTGGCCCGGTGGTTGTTCACGATGCTCCCGGAGCGTTCCTTGTACCTGGCCTGCAGCTGCGCGAGGTCCTGCCACACGGTGACGAGCTGGACCCCGTGCCCGGAGGCCGTGGAGGCCAGCTCGTCCAGCGCTGCCAGCGGAGCGATGTTGGCGGCTTCGTCCAGCAGGACGAGGAGTGGCGGGTCGAGCGGGGCGCCCTCGCGCGTTGCTCTGCCGTAGGCGCGTTCGAGCACCTCGCCGACGAGGGTGGCAAAGAGGGGTCGAAGGCGAGCTTGGTCGTGTGCAGGCGCGCACAAGTAGAGCGTTCC
>JAJYGW010000072.1 GCA_021790615.1 Actinomycetes bacterium
CTCCGAGTGGAGCTTCGGGGCCCGCTGGCTGAGGGGGTCGAGGTCCGCCATGAGGTGGCCGCGCACCCGGTAGATGTTGATGAGCTGGGCAACGGCGGCCTGCTTGACGAGGCGGCCGCGGTCCCCCTCCGTGCCCCGGTTGAACGGGTTGACGTCCTGGTGCCAGCGGGCGGGCTGGTACGGGACGGCGAGCGAGGTGAACACGTCGTCGTAGAAGCCGTGCTCCCCGATCAACAGCTCGTGCACCCGCGACAGGAACAACCCGGACTCGGCCCCCTGGATGATCCGGTGGTCATAGGTCGAGGTGAGGGTCACGATCTTGGAGATTCCGAGCTCGGCGAGCGCAGCCGGGTCGGCAGCTGCCCACTCCGGCGGGTAGGCGAGCGACCCGATGCCGACTATGGCCCCCTGGCCTGGCATGAGGCGCGGGACGGACTGGGTCGTCCCGAGGGTGCCCGGGTTCGTGATCGTCACGGTCACGCCGGCGAAGTCCTCGACCGCGAGCTTGTTCGTCCGCACCTTGCGAACGAGGTCCTCGTAGGCGTGGAGGAACGACGCGAACTCGAGCTTGTCCGCCCGCTTGATGCACGGCACGACGAGCGAGCGGCTGCCGTCGGGCTTCTCGACGTCGACGGCGAGGCCGAGGCCGACGTGCTCGTGACGGAGGACGCCCGGCGTGCCCTTTCCGTCCGAGTCGGGGACGAACGAGGCGTTGAGCGCCGGGATGTCCAGCAACGCACGCACGACGGCCCAGCCGATGATGTGGGTGAAGCTCACCTTGCCGCCGGTCGTGCGGGCGAGGTGGTTGTTGATGACCTGGCGGTTGACCTCGAGCAGCTTCGCAGGGACGGGATGGACGCTCGTCGCCGTCGGGACGCCGAGGGACTCCGTCATGTTCGTGACGATCCGGCCGGCGGCGCCACGCAGCGGTTGAGGCTTCGCCTCCTCCTCTTGCGCCGCCGCAGCTCCGGGGACCTTCGCCTCTGAGACGGACGCCTCACTCGGCGGAGCTCCGCCTGCTCCTCCTACCGGTGCCGTCGCCTCGGCCGTGCGAGCCCCCGCGGCCGCGCCATTGCCCCCCGAGGGCTTCGGCTTCGTCGTCGGCCAGGCACCGGGAGCCGTCGCTCTGCGTGCGCCGGCACCGGCGACAGCGTCGTCGGCCGGTGGCGGCGTCTGGGCGGCGGCGTGCTGGCCGGGGGTGGGCGTCCGTGCGCTCCGGTAGTCGGCGAAGAACTCCTGCCAGCTCTCGGTGACGGAGCTCGGGTCGCGCAGGTACTGCTCGTACATCTCCTCGACGAGCCAGGCGTTCGCCCCGAAGGCCCCAGCTCCTTCCTGCATCGTCTCCCGCGGCACAAAATGCGAGCCTACCGTCGGCAGGAAGGCGTTCCTGATCACGCAGTGGCAGGCAGAACGCGTCAGTTTCGGCGCGATTTGGCTGCCACTCGACACAACGGCGCCAGCAACCTGCGCGAGCGGGGCGACGGCCGATTCGCCGCGACCGGACCGGCGCTGCTATCACAGCGCCCGTGCCGACGACACCGCCAGGCCTGTTCGTCGACGACCTCGCCTCCGACGCCGGGGACGACGCACCCCTCGTGGTGCTCGTGCACGGCACGATGGACCGCCACTCGAGCTTCGCCCGCGTCCGTTCACGGCTCATGGACTCATTCCACGTCGTGTCCTACGACCGCCGCGGTTACGGTGCCTCGCGGCATGCCGAGCCTCCCGCCGGCGGGATCGGCGACCACGTCGACGATCTCGAGAAGATCGTTGCGGGACGCCGGTGCACCCTCGTCGGCCACAGCTTCGGCGGCACCGTCGTCCTGACGTTCGCAGCACGCCATCCCGAGCTCGCCGCCTCCCTTCTCGCCTACGAAGCCCCGCTGCCCTGGCTGGAGGACTGGCCGACACACGGGCCGCGCGAGGAGCCGTTCCGGGGGGTGACGCCGGAGGAGGCGGCGGAGGCGTTTCTGAAGAGGATGGTCGGCGAGCACAAGTACGAGCGCCTGCCGCTCAAGACGAGGCAGGAGGTCGTGAAGGACGGGCCGGCGCTCGTGGCCGAGATGACGGCGATCCGGCGCGACCCGGCGCCGTTCCGGCCGGCGGACGTCCGCGCTCCGGCGCTCGTCGCCCGAGGCGAGCACACCTCGGCGCACCAGATCCGGGGAGCCGACCGCCTCGTGGCCGAGATGCCGTTGGCGGAGCTCCGGATCGTCGAGGGAGCAGGCCATGGCGCGCACCAGAGCCACCCGCGTGAGTTCGCCGAGCTCGTGAGAGCGGCCGTCGCGCTCGCTCCCGGCGCTGCGGACACGGTGCCCGCGGCGACGACGACACCCCCTTTGTAGGCTCCTGTCACATGCGAGTCCTCCTGTCGGGATCGACGGGTTTCATCGGCAGCGAGCTGGCGCGGCGACTTCGCGAGCGCGGGGACGTCGTCGTTCCCATCACCCGCCGGCCGCCCGACGTCGGGCAGGTGGGCGTCGACCTCGCACGAGGGCGTCTCGACACCACCCGTCTTCCGGGTGGGACGCTCGAGGGGATCGGCGCCTCCGTCCACCTCGCCGGCGCGCCGATCATCGCCCGCTGGACGACGAGGCGGCAGGAGGCGATCCGTTCGAGCCGGATCGCCCTCGGTGACCTGATCGCCCGCAGCCTGACCGTTCTCGACTCACGGCCGCACGTACACGTGACCGGCTCCGCCATCGGGATCTACGGCGACCGAGGCGACGAGACGCTCGACGAGTCGAGCCCACTCGGTGAGGGGTTCCTCGCCGACGTCTGCCGCGCCTGGGAGGCGGCCGCCAAGCCGGCCTCCGACAGCGGCATCCGGACCGTCGCGATCCGCACGGGCATCGTGCTTGGTCGGGGTGGGGCGCTCGGGCCGCAGCTCCCGCTCTTCAAGCTCGGGCTCGGCGGCCGCATCGGCTCCGGCCGGCAGTGGGTGAGCTGGATCTCGCTCGAGGACGAGGTCCGGGCCATCCTGTGGGCGATCGACGATCCTGCTGCGTCGGGCCCGGTCAATGCGACGGCGCCGGAGCCCGTCCGCAACAGCGACTTCACGGCTGCGCTCGCCCGCGCCCTCCACCGCCCCGCCGCGCTCACCGTGCCGCCGGCGGCCCTGCGGCTCGCGCTCGGGCGGGGACCCGCCGCGGAGATGCTGCTCGCCAGCCAGAAGGTGTTGCCCGCGAGGCTCACCGCGGCGGGGTTCGAGCACCGCCACCCGACCATCGACAGCGCCCTCGAGGCTGCCGTCCGCTGACCGCCCCGCTTCGACGGGAACGGCGGCGGCGAAATATCCTCCACCGGACCGGGGGTGGAGAGGATCGGGATGAGCAACTGGAATTTCGCGGACATTTGGGAGATCGCCGCCGAGATCCGTGGTGACAGGAGAGCCCTCGTGCACGGCGAGAACGTCCGCAGCTGGCGTGAGCTCGATCGGCGTGCCGCCGGCATCGCCGGCATGCTGCTCGAGGCGGGGCTCGGCCACCAGGCGAAGGTTGCCCAGTACCTCT
>JAJYGW010000121.1 GCA_021790615.1 Actinomycetes bacterium
CCGTCTGGGAGTGCGGAAAACGGGCCTAGGACCAATACCGTTTCCTTAAGACTACACGGGTGGTATTCTGGGCTCGGTGCCGAGGTCAGGATGGGTCAAGCCGCAGAGCGACCAGCGCTTCTCCGACCACATCTCGATCGGTGTGCTCACGAGGGTCTTCCCTCCCGAGGTCGTGGACCGCGTGGTCGCCGAGGCTGGTGCCAGGGAACGACGTCACCGGCTGCTGCCGGCGCGTGTCGTCGTCTACTACGTCCTTGGCCTGGCGCTGTTCTCCGATGCCTCCTACGAGGAGGTGATGCGCAACCTCGTCGAAGGGCTGTCGTGGGGCTCTGGCTGGGCGAGGAGTTGGAGTGTGCCGACCAAGGCCTCGTTGTACAAAGCCCGCGTCCGCCTCGGCAAGAAGCCGCTCGAGGCGCTCTTCGCGGCGGTCGCCAAGCCGATGGCGACCGAGCAGACCAAGGGCGCTTTCTACCGGGGCCTGCGGCTCATGAGCGTGGACGGGACCAGCTTGGACCTCGCCGACACGCCCGAGAACGATGCCCACTTCGGTCGCCCGGGGTCCGGGCGCGGCGAGGGTGGCGGTGCCTTCCCCCAGGTGCGCGTCGTCGCGCTCGCCGAGTCCGGCACCCACGCGCTCGTCGCGGCCTCTCCCGGACCGCTCGCTGACGGTGAGACGACGCTCGCCAGGGGGCTGCTCGGTGCGTTCTCTCCGGGCATGCTCGTCCTCGCCGATCGCAACTTCTACAGCTTCAAGCTCTGGAACGAGGCCAGCGCTACCGGGGCCGAGCTGTTGTGGCGCACGAAGTCGAACCACATCCTTCCGGTCGAGCGCCGGCTGTCCGACGGCTCGTACCTCTCGGTGCTTCACGAGGTGGTGAAGAACAAGAGACGGCGCAGCGACGTCGTCGTGCGGGTGATCGAGTACCGGGTCGAGGACCCGGGAAGAACCGACGTCGAGCCGCTCTACCGGCTCCTCACGACGCTTGTCGACCCTGAGGTCGCACCGGCCCACGAGCTCGCCGCCTTGTACGCCGAGCGCTGGGTGTTCGAGACCACGCTGTCGGAGATGAAGACCCACCAGCGCGGGCCACGTGTCGTGCTGCGCTCCAAGGCTCCCGACGGGGTCACCCAGGAGCTGTATGGCTACCTGTGCGTCCACTACGCCGTGCGCTGGCTGATGCACACCGTCGCCCTCGACGTCGACGAGGACCCGGATCGACTGAGCTTCACCCGCAGCCTCCGGGTGGCGCGCCGGTCGACGGCGTCCTACCCGGGTTTTTCCCCCTCAAGCCCTTGACGCCGCGCAGGCCCAGGCGATCGAGGAGATCGTCTTCGAGTTGGTGCCCCAGCGCCTGCGGGCCAACCCACGCGTCGTGAAGCGCAAGATGTCGAGCTACCAGGTGAAGCATCGAGAGCACCGAAACTGGCCCCGACCGACGAAGACCCCCGCCCAGGCGGTCGTCGTGGTAGGGACTCCCGAGCCAGCTTTGCTTGCCTCCCAACCTTAAGGAAACGGTATTGCACCTAGCCCGAACTTACCCCCCACTCGACCCCCGGTTCGGCCCATTGAGCTGGATGAAGAGACGGCGTAGGTCTTGCGGATGTAGCCAAGATAGTACGTTACATCGGACGATCTGGGTGGTATGCTCAGCTCGTGACTCGGCACTATGGTGCGATGCACGTGGCGGAGATCGTGCGCAAGTACGAGACGAAGTCGGGTCCGTCGGAGTCGAGGAGCTACCTGCTGCGCCGGTCGTATCGTGAGGCCGGCAAGGTCCGCCACGAGACCCTCGCCAACCTCTCGGCGCTCCCCCCGGCGGCACTCCGTGCGCTTCGCGACGCGCTCGCGGGCAAGACCCTCCTCGTCGCCGGTGAGGGCCTCGAGCTCCTTCGGTCGCTTCCCCATGGCCATGTCGCCGCCCTCGCCGCCCAGGCGCACGCACTCGGGCTCCCAGAGCTGCTCGGGCCGGCCTGCAAGGAGCGTGACATCGCCTACGCGCTCCTGCTCGCCCGAGCGGCGCGTCCGGCCTCCAAGCGTGCCACGCTGTCGTGGTGGTCGGACACGACCCTTGTCTCGGACCTCTCCCTCGAAGACGTCGGGACCGACGAGGCCTACGCGGCGATGGACTGGCTGTTGTCGCGCCAGGACACGATCGAGTCCGAGCTCGCGAAGCGTCACCTCTCGGAGCGCGCGAACCCGTCGCGGCGCGCCTACTTCGACCTCTCGTCCTCGTGGGTGGAGGGCAGGACCTGTCCGCTCGCGGCCTTCGGCCACTCCCGGGACGGAAAGCGCGCCAAGCTCCAGATCGAGTACGGCCTCTTGACCGACCCATCGGGCCGCCCGGTCGCGATCCGGGTCTTTCCCGGCAACACCGGGGACCCGACCGCCTTTTCCGAGATCGTGGAGGTCGTGCGCACGCGCTTCGGCCTCACCCACCTCGTCATGGTCGGCGACCGGGGGATGATCACGTCGGCCCGCATCGAGGCGCTGCGCGAGCAGAAGGGGATGGGGTGGTTGACCGCCCTGCGGGCACCGTCGATCAAGAAGCTCGCAGAAGACGGTGGGCCACTGCAGATGAGCCTGTTCGACGAGGTGAGCTTCTTGGAGATCACCTCCCCGGACTACCCGGGTGAGCGCCTCGTGTGCTGCAAGAACCCGCTCCTCGCAACCGAGCGCGCCAGAAAGCGCGAGGCGCTGCTCAGCGCGACCGAGGCCGACCTCAGGGCGATCGCCGAGACCTGTCATCGTCCTCGCCGTCCGCTTCGGGGCAAGGACGCGATCGCGCTCCGGGTCGGGAGGGTCCTCAACCGCCACAAGATGGCCAAGCACTTCGTGATCGAGATCGGAGCGGACGCCTTCAGCTTCTCGCGCGACGAGGCGTCCATCGCAGAGGAGGCCGCACTCGACGGCGTGTACGTGCTGCGCACCACGATCCGAGCGGACGAGCTCGACACCGCGGGCGTCATCTCGGCCTACAAGGACCTGGGGGGAGTGGAGCGGGACTTCCGCTCGATGAAGGCGATCGACGTCGACATCCGACCCATCCACCACCGCCTCTCCGACCGCGTCCGTGCCCACGCCTTCCTCTGCTTCTTGGCCACCTACTTGACCTTCCACCTGCGGGCCACCCTCGCCCCGCTCACCTTCACCGACACCGAGCCACCCGAACGCCCCGATCCGGTCGCCCCGGCTCCGCGTTCCGCCGCAGCACGGAAGAAGGACGCGACGACGAAGAACGCCGAGGGCGGCCAAGTCCGCGGCTATCGGGAGCTCCTCGCGCACCTGGGCACCCTCACCCGCAACACCCTGCGCGTGGTCGGCGGCAAAGGCGCCACCTTCGAGCTCCTCGCCACGCCGACTCCGACCCAGCGCCGGGTCTTCGAGCTGCTCGGGGTGGCAGTCCCGAAAACCCTCGCGTAGCCAGAACGACCCCCTCGCCGAGCACGAACGCCCAGGTCAGCCAGCGTGACCCTGCACGGGAGGGGGTAAGTTCGGACTAGGGCGTCG
>JAJYGW010000071.1 GCA_021790615.1 Actinomycetes bacterium
GCGGCGCGACCTCTCGTCGAGTCGCGTCGCGTCAGACGAGCGGCCACGGGTACGGCCTGCCCTCGAGGTCCGGCTCGGGAAAGCGCGGCGCCTCGAGCAGCTCGACCGCCCGCCGCACGAGACCGTCGACCTCCTCGGACGCGAGCAGCGGCCCGAGCCGGGGTGGCACCTCGCGCACGACGGCCTCGCAGGCCTCGAGGACGGCGCAGGGCACCTCCTCGCCGACGAAGTCCCACATGACCGTGCGCAGCTTCGGGGCGGGGTGGAAGCACAGACCGTTGTCGATGCCCCATATGTGGCCGTCGGACCCGAGAAGGACGTGACCGCCCTTGCGGTCGGCATTGTTCACCAGGAGGTCGAAGCCGGCGACCCGCCGGAGCGCCTCGCCGTGCCGAGCTTCGTCGAGCAACGTGAAGTAGTGCTGGGAGAAGTCGGCGTCGACGAAGCGCTGCAGCGAGCCGACCCCATAGGGCGCCTCGGCGCGCAGCACAGTCTCGGGGACCACGTCGAGCCCGGTCGCGACCGACAGCTCGTACGCGGCCACCTCCCGACGGAACAGCCCGTCGGGGAAGTCCCACAGCGGCTGCTCCCCCGCGCCCGGCTTGTAGACGGCTCTCGTCACGCGCCCGGCGAGCCTGACCGTGACGAGGAGGGTCGCGTTCGAGCTCCACGGCATCCGGCCCTCCACCTCGACGTCGCCTGCCTCGAGAAGTGCCAGCCACTCGGACGCGCGACCAGCCTCGCCTGAGGCGCTCGTCACGTCAGCGGCGCGTGGTGTCCGTTCGTCCTCGGGCACGCGTGACCTCTCGGGTCGAGTGGGTACCCGCACAAGGGGCACGGCGGGCGGCCAGCGTCTACGAGCCGCGCTCCACGGATCGCGAGCGAGGCGGCCTGCTCGCGCGTGAGCGCGAGGCGGGCGTCGTCGCCCGGCTCGTCGTCCTCGCCGAGGAGCTCCTCGGCGAGGAGCACGACCCTGTCGCCGGCACTGTCGTAGGAGACGGCGAGCGCCCCGACGACGAACGACGGCTCGTCGTCGGGGTCGAGCTCGAGATCGTCCTCGGACAGCTCACCGGGGCGCGCGAGGTCTTGCAGGAGCCGGCCGAGCAAAGTCGCCAGCGCACCGACCTGCTGCTTCTCCACCTTCATCGTCACGACGGACGAGCCCTCACGGGCCTGGAGGAGGAAGACCCGGGCGCCGACCTCTCCGATCGTGCCCACCGTCACCTTGTCCGGGGCGTCGAACTCGTACGAGACGCTCACGAGCGGCCTCCACCCGGGCCATGGGCTATCCCGAGCGCTGCGAGGTCCCCGGTCGAGTTCACCGCTAGCACCGCCGGGCCACCCGGCGAGTAGGCGACGACGCTCACCGAGCACGGAGACACGACGGTGCGCTGCACGAGGTCGAGCGGCACGCCCATCGCGTCCCCGACGGCGATCTTGATCGGGTCGGCGTGCGACACGGCGACGACGACCCCACCTGGATGGCGGGTGACGAGTCGCTCGACGGTCGCCGCCATCCTCGCCTGGAGCTCCGTGAAGGACTCGCCTCCGGGGAAGCGGAAGCCGGCCGGGTGGTGCTGGACTGCATCCCACTCGGGCAGCTTGCGCAGCGCGGCCAGGTCGGCACCCGTCCACTCCCCGAAGTCGCACTCGAGCAGACCGCGATCGACGACGGCTCGCATTCCCACATGGCCGGCGATCGCCTTCGCCGTCTCGCGCGCCCTCTCGAGCGGGGAGCAGTAGAGCGCCTGCACAGCACCGAGCGCAGCGAGCCGTGCTCCGGCTCGCTCTGCCTCGCCGTGCCCGCTCTCCGCGAGGTGCAGGCCCTTCGCCCGCCCGGGAAGGACCTTGCCGGTGGTGGGTGTCGTGCCGTGACGTACGAAGCAGACGACGGTCGGTCTCGCCGGGGAGCGGGTGGCCATGGCGCCCAACGTAGCGTGGCGCGACGTCTCGGTCTGCGGCCCGTCAGCCAGGCGAGACAGGGATCAGCCGGCGCGTCGTCCCCGGCCCACGCTTGCGGCTCGCGTTCGACAGCTTCTCGAGAAGTGGCAGGACACCGGGGTCGTCGGTCACCGGTCGGGTCTCGGCCGCTCCGTCGCGCACCATCGCGGCGAGGAGGTCGGCTCCTTTCTCGGACCGCACGAGGGCGAGGGTCCAGTCCCCGTAGGCGCCGATCCCGCCGGTCGAGATATCGGCGTGCTCGGCCGCGAAGTCTGGGCACCGCATGCAACCCTCACGGGTCCAGTCCCGCGCCTCTCGCAGCGGCACCTCGTGATAGCCACCGTCGCGAGTCCAGACTTGGAACACACCCTTGATGTTCATCTTCGCGATCTGGGCACGCTCGAGCCCGTAGCGAGCCTCGAACAGCTCGGGGAAGATCGCGTCGTCGAAGGTCTTCGAGCAGAGCAGCCCGATGGTCAGCTGGAACCTCCGTGCGACCTTGCCCGCTTTGCGGGCAGCCATCGCGCCCGGCGCCGATGCCTGGCAACCCATCCCGACGAGCGCGAGCCGCTCTGCGCCGCCCGCCAGAGCCTCGGAGTAGGCGAGGGTGTTCGCCGAGTAGGTGTACCGGGAGCCCGCCGAGGCGAGCACCTCCTCCCTCGTGCGGGCGACGCCGGGGATGGCCTTCCAGGTCGTCCCGTCACCCTCCAGGTACGACACGAGCGCGGCGTCGACGAGGTCGCGCTCGAGCGCGTAGACGAGCAGTGCCGAGACGAGGCCCCCGTCCTGTCCGGCAGCGAGCAGCTCGGGGTCGGTAGCCCGTGCGAGCACGATCTCGCGGGTCATCCCCGCTACCTCCTCCTCGCTTCGGACTCGCCCGAACAGGTGCTGGTCGATCTCCGGCTCCCAGGTGCGAAAGCGCGGGCAGGCTCGCGTGCACAGCGTGCATCCCCGCACGCCGTGCGTGCAGTCCTCGGCCCCGCCGTCCTCGGCGACGTGGAACGGCCTGTAGGTGCCGTCCGCGTCGTCGTAGCCGAGCACGTCGTACGGGCACGTGACGACACAGGCGGCGCAGCCGGTGCACGCGCCGGTCGTCACGACCTCGGCGAACAGCTCTCTCCACTGCGGCTTCTCGGCAGGCATCTCGGTCTCAGCCTTGCACGAGGTCGAGCACCTTGGCGGCGTGGCCGTCGGCGCGCACGTTGTACCACGCACGCTCGACCCGACCGTCGGGTCCGACGAGGAACGTCGAGCGGATGACGCCGACGGACGTGCGGCCGTAGAGCGTCTTCTCCCCCCAGGCGCCGTAGCGCTCCATCACCGCGTGGTCCGCGTCGGTGAGGAGGCGGACACCGAGGTCGTAGCGCTCCCGGAACCTGCGGTGCGACTCCGCGTCGTCGGGCGAGATGCCGAGCACCTCGACGCCCGAGGCCGCGAAGTCGGCGAGGCGGTCGTTGAACTGGCACGACTCCTTCGTGCATCCAGGCGTGTCGTCGGCCGGGTAGAAGTAGACGACCACCCTCCTCCCGGCGAAGCCAGAGAGCGATACGGTCGCTCC
>JAJYGW010000411.1 GCA_021790615.1 Actinomycetes bacterium
CGACCAACCGGTACTGGCGCTTGTGCCCTCCGCCGCGGTGGCGCGCGGTCTTCCGGCCGTAGGCATTCCGCCCTCCGCTCGAGGGCTTGGGGACGAGCAGGCTCCGTTCGGGCCGGTCCGTCGTGATCTCGGAGAAGTCCGAGACCGACTGGAAGCGCCGCCCGGCGCTGGTCGGCTTGCGTTTGCGCAGTGCCATCCCTACCCCTCGAAGAGCTCGATGCGGCCGTCGCCCGCCAGGGTGACCATGGCGCGCTTGGTGTCGGCCCGGCGGCCGTAGGTGGGAGAGCGCCGGTTGCGCTTGCGCTTTCCCTTCCGGTTCAGCGTGTTCACCTTCGCCACCGAGACGTTGAAGATCGACTCCACCGCGTGACGGATCTCGGTCTTGGAGGCATCGGGGTGCACCACGAAGGTGTAGACGGGCTGCCCGAGCTCCATACGGGCGTAGCTCTTCTCGGACACCACGGGCCGCAGCAGCACGCTTCGGGGGTCTCTCATGCCGATACCTCCTCGGGCGAGGCCGATGGCGACTGGTCGGCGGCGAGGTCACGGGCGGCCGCCGCCCGACGGCGGGCGCCACCCCGGCGCGACCGATCGGGCTCGGCCCCCTCGTCGGCACCGGCGCGCCGGGGGAGCGTCGCATCCGAGAAGAGCAGCCAGTCGGCACGCAGGACGTCGTACGCCGCGAGCTCACCCCGCGTCGAGACCTGGACGTACGGGAGGTTCCGGAAGCTGCGCTGCGCGACCTCGTCCTCACGCTCGGTCACGACGAGCACCCGCCTCGACGCCCCGAACGCACCGAGCAGCTGGACAGCGCGGCGCGTGCTCGGGGACTCCCAGTCGAAGGCATCCACAACACAGACTCGACCGAGGCGAGCCCGGTCGGAGAGCGCCCCTCGCAGTGCCAGCGCCACCATCTTCTTGGGTGTGCGCTGGACGTAGCTCCGGGGTTTCGGGCCGAGCGCGACCCCGCCGCCCGACCAGTGCGGGGCGCGGGTGGACCCCTGACGGGCCCGGCCGGTGCCCTTCTGGCGGAAAGGTTTCGCGCCACCGCCGGAGACCTCGGCGCGGGTCCGCGTCGACTGCGTCCCGGCGCGACGGGCGGCAAGTTGCGCCGTCACGACCTGGTGGAGGAGAGCGACGCTGCAGTCCACGTCGAAGTAGTAGGGGTCGAGGTCGACGGAGTCGAGGGCCGCGCCCTCGGCACTGCGTCGCGGCGCCCGGTGCGGATCGACCTCCACCGCCTCCAGCTCAGACGGCTCCACGGACTCCGGCTCGGCCAACTCCAGCTCCGGCTCGGCCAACTCCAGCTCCGGGTCGGCCGACTCCGGCTCAGCCAGCTCGACCGGCTCGTCTGCGGTTCCGTGCGCGGCGGGCTCGGTTGCGCCCGCGTCCCCCGTCGGGCTCGTCGCAGCGGCTGTCTCGGTTCCGTCCTCGATCGGCGCAGATCCCTCGTCCGCCTGCTCGTTCTCGTCGGTCTCTCCGGTCACGCCCGGACACCTCCCTTCACGGCGTCCCGGATCAGCACGAGACCACCGCGGGGCCCGGGGATCGCACCACGGACCAGGAGCAGCTCCCGCTCGGGGTCGGCCTGGACCACCTCGAGGTTGAGCGTGGTGACCCGGACGTTCCCGAGCTGACCTGCCATGCGCGTCCCCTTGAAGACCCGGGCCGGTGTCGCACAGGCACCGATCGAACCAGGCGCGCGGTGCTTCTTGTGGTTGCCGTGGCCACCGCCTTGGCCCTTGAAGTTGTGGCGCTTCATGCCGCCGGCGAACCCCTTGCCCTTCGAGATCGCGGTCACGTCGACCCGCTGTCCGACGTCGAAGACGTCGACACCCAGCTCGTCACCCACTTGGAACGAGCCTGCATCGTCGACTCGGAGCTCGACGATGCGAACACCGGGCTCGACCCCGGCGGCCGTGAACTGGCCGGCGTCGGGCTTGTTGAGGGTGCGAGCCCGGCGCGTCCCGTAGGTCACACGGAGCCCCGAGTACCCGTCGCGCTCCGGGGTCCGCAAGCCGACGATGCGCACCGGGCGGACGCGCACGGCCGTCACGGCGAGCGCGCGCTGCTCGGCGTCCCACAGCTGGGTCATCCCCATCTTCTCGCCCACGATGGCGCCTGCGGACATCGTTCCTCGCCTCTCAGGCGGTGGCCCCGGGATGCGAACCACCGCACACACAAAGGCTCCGCTCGGGCCGTACCCGAGCGGAGCGCTCGCCTGTTGCGCTGGTGGGTCCCCGTCGCCGGGCGCCACCAGACATCACTTGTCCCCCAGCACGCTCTGGGGAGCCCGGTCATGTTAGCGGGCTGCGCCTCTCCACTGGCCTCCTGGCAAGGGACCTCTCACTGACCTGGGCGTGGGTCTCGGACCACGCGCCCACAGCCCCCAGCGCGGGCGAGCCGGCGCTCAGTTGCTCTGGATCTTGATCTCGACGTCCACCCCGGCCGGCAGATCCAGCCGCTGGAGGGCGTCGACCGTCTTCGGGGTGTGCTCGACGATGTCGAGCAGCCGCTTGTGGACACGCATCTCGAAGTGCTCGCGGCTGTCCTTGTACTTGTGCGGAGAGCGGATCACGGTGTAGCGGTGCAGCTCGGTCGGGAGCGGGACCGGTCCGCGCACCCGAGCCTGGGTGCGGAGCACCGTCTCCACGATCTTTCGGGTCGAGCTGTCGATCAGCTCGTGGTCGTAGGCCTTGAGCCGGATGCGAATCCGCTGGGCGGTGCCGTCGGCCACGACTACTTCAGGATCTTCGTGACGAAGCCCGCACCGACCGTCCTGCCGCCCTCGCGAATCGCGAAGCGAAGTCCCTCGTCCATCGCGATCGGCTTGCCGAGCTCGACGGTCATGGTCGTGTTGTCACCGGGCATCACCATCTCCGTGCCTTCGGCGAGGCTGATCGAACCCGTGACGTCGGTGGTCCGGAAGTAGAACTGCGGCCGGTAGTTGTTGAAGAAGGGCTTGCCCACCCTCGTCCTTGTTGAGCACGTAGACGTTGGCCTCGAAGTTCGTGTGGGGCGTGATCGAGCCGGGCTTGCAGAGCACCTGCCCTCGCTCCACGTCCTCCTTCTTCGTGCCCCGGAGCAGCGCCCCGATGTTGTCACCCGCCTGCCCCTGGTCGAGCAGCTTTCGGAACATCTCGACACCCGTCACCACCGTCTTCTGGGTCGGGCGGAGGCCGACGATCTCCACGTCGTCCCCGACCTTGATGACGCCTTGCTCCACACGGCCCGTGACGACGGTTCCACGTCCCTGGATCGTGAAGACGTCCTCGATCGACATGAGGAAGGGTCGGTCAACGATGCGCTGGGGCTCGGGGATGTACGCGTCGACGGCATCCATGAGCTCGACGATCTTCTCGGCCCACGCCTCGTCCCCCTCGAGTGCCTTCAGCGCGGAGACCCGCACCACCGGGGTGTCGTCACCGGGGAAGTCGTACTTGCTCAGCAGCTCGCGGACCTCGAGCTCCACGAGGTCCAGCAGCTCCTCGTCGTCGA
>JAJYGW010000235.1 GCA_021790615.1 Actinomycetes bacterium
CGCCGGCTCGAGGCCCTACCTCGGTCCCTACGGGATGGTGTCGCCGGCCATCGTCGCGGAGAACCGCAAGCCCGGGACCACCGCGTGGGAGATCACGCACCTGCCCGCGTCCGGCTCGATCCAAGGGTGGGCGAGCTCTACCTATGCCGCCGCCGGGCAGTCCGTCGGCCTCTACGTCACGACGACAGCGCCCACGTTCCGGGTCGTTGCCTACCGGATGGGCTACTACCAGGGGAAGGGCGCACGCAGGATCTGGGAGTCGAAGCCCGTGCGCGGCGAGGTGCAGCCGCCGTGCCCCGTCACGCCCGGCGTCAACATGGTGAGCTGCGACAACTGGCACCGCTCGCTGACCATGCACGTCACCAAGGCGTTCGTCCAGGGCGACTACCTCTTGAAGCTCGTCGGCAGCGCAGGACAGCAGAGCTACGTGCTGCTCACGATCTGGGACCCGGCGAGCACTGCCACCTACCTGGTCGTCGCGCGCAGCCTCACCGAGGAGGGCTGGAACACGTACGGCGGCTACTCCTTCTACGAGGGCCAAGGAGGCTGCACGCTCGGCCAGACCGGCTCGTACCCACCGTGCAACCGTGCGCGGATCGTCTCGTTCGACCGGCCGATGGCGACAGGCGAAGGCGCGTCGGACTTCCTCGGCGACGAGTACCCGCTCGTCCGGTTCATGGAGAAGCACGGTCTCGACGCCGCCTACGTCACCGACATCACCGTCACGCAGCACCCCGCGATCGTCTTGCGCCACAAGGCGTACCTCTCGCTCGGGCACGACGAGACGTGGACGACGAGCGAGAGGAACGCCGTCCAGGCCGCAGTGACGCACGGCGTGAACGTCGCGTTCATGGGCGCGGCGCCGCTCGTGCGCCACGCTCGGCTCCAGCCCTCGCCGATCGGGCCCGACCGCGAGGAGGTCGACTACCGCACATCCGCCGAGGACCCGCTCGACGGCACCGGGCGCACAGCCACAGTCACCGGCAACACGTTCGCCACACCACCGGTGAGCTCCCCGCCGACACGCTTCATCGGCGGGGAGTACAGCGGCTACGTCGACACAAACGCCGCGCCGCTGCCCTTCGTCGTCTACGACGCCTCCTCCTGGATCTTCGAGGGGACGGGCTTGTCGGCCGGGTCGCAGATCCCCGACGTCATCCGGTCGGACATCGAGCACGTCGACCTCACATCGGCGCCCGCGGGGCTCCAGGTGCTCGGGCACTCGCCCGTGCCGCTCACGAGCGCCTACACGAACCAGGGTCAGTGGGGCGGCGACACCTACTCGGACATGACCTACTACACCGACGCCTCCAGCAAGGCCGGGATCTTCGAGAGCGGTGCCGTGAGCTGGATCTCGCGACTCACACTCTGCGAGGCGCCTCCCGGTCCGTGCCCGGCGCGCGACGTCGAGCGCATCACCGGGAACCTCCTCCGGCTGTTCGGCCGGGGTCCCGCGGGGCGGTTCCAGCCGTCGGTCGCCAACGCGTCGCAGGTGACTCCTCCCGGGTCCTGAGGTGCAGCACGACGGCGGAGCTCCTGCGGACGGTGCCGCCGACCCTGTCGCCGAACCTCACCCTCACCCTCACCCTGAGGCCCATCCTCAGGCGACAGAAAGCTCACCTTGACGTCGACAGCAGCCCTCGATCTCGACGTGAGGCTCACTTTCCGTTCTGGACGACGTGGCGCACGAGCCGATCGCGCAGCTCGCGAAGCTGGCGGCGGCTGACCGGCAAGGTCTCGCCGAGCACGCGGACCTCCGTGTGCCCGCCGTCGCTCCGCAGCTCGGAGATGTCGCGCAGGGAGACGAGGTAGCTGCGGTGGATGCGGACGAAGCCGTGGTCGGTCCAGTGCTCCTCGAGCGCGGCCATGGGCACCCGGAGCAGGTGGCTCGTCGCGTCCCGGAGGTGGATGCGGACGTAGTCGCCCGCCGATTCGACCCAGGCGATCTCCTCACGGGCGACGAGGAGCGTCCGGCTGCCAGCGTCGACCGCCACGACGTCCGTGGCGCGCGGGACCTCGCCGGGCTCCGGCGGCACCTGCAGCTGGACGTCTGCCCGCCCGGCCGGCCCGCTCGAGGCGCGCGAGAAGAGGACGGCGCGGCGGAGCAGCCGGTCGAGGCGCGCCTCGTCGACCGGCTTCAGCAGGTACCCGGCAGCACCGACCTCGAAGGCCTCCAGCGCGTGGTCCTCGTGCGCGGTCACGAAGATGACGACCGGGGGGACGGTGAAGCGGCCGAGGACGCGGGCGAGCTCCATCCCGTCGAGCCCCGGCATCCGGATGTCGAGCAGCACCGCGTCGAATTCTTCGTCCTGCAGACGCCGCAGCGCCTGGGTCGCGCTGCGAGCCACGGCCACGTGCGCGACCAGAGGGGAACGGTCGAGGAGGTAGCACAGCTCGTCGAGCGACGGCGCCTCGTCGTCGACTGCGAGGATCGCGAGCCCTCTCATCGGAGACCGTCAATCTCCCGTGTACGCGGGATGCCGCTTCGGGATGCGCAGCGTCACGGTGGTCCCCGCGCCGAGTGCAGTGCGGATCCGGAGCCCGTACTCCTCGCCGAACACCGCCCGCAGGCGTTCGTCGACGTTGTGCAGCCCGACGGCGTCGCCAGGGTCCGTGCCCGAGAGGACCTCGAGAAGCCGGACGGGGTCCGCGCCGACACCGTCGTCCTCGATCCGCACGGCCGCCTCACCGCCCTCGTCGGTGATGGACAGCGCGAGCGTCCCGGAACGCTCGCTCGGCTCGAGACCGTGGCGCACCGCGTTCTCGACCAGCGGCTGCAGCACGAGCGAGGGCAGCTTGACGCTCAGGACCTCCGGGGCGACGCGCATCGTCACCGACAGCCGGTCTCCGAACCTTGCGCGTTCGAGGTCCAGATACGTGTCGACCAGCCGGAGCTCTTCGGCCATGGTGACGAACTGGCCCCGGCTCTTGAAGCTGTACCTGGTGAAGTCGGCGAAGCCCACGAGCAGCTCTCGGGCACGATCGGGGTCGGTGCGGATGAAGGACTCGATCGCGTTCAGCGCGTTGTAGACGAAGTGGGGCGCGATCTGCGCACGGAGGAACCGGAGCTCCGCCCGGACCGCCCTCGACCGCTCCCGCTCGAGCTGCGCGAGCTCGAGCTGGGTGGAAACGAACAAGGCGACCTCGGTGGCGAGGCGCGCGAGCGCCGAGGAGGCGACGGTCGCGAGCGTCCCGAGCGCGCCCACCACCTCCCCGTCGACGCGGAGGGGGACGACGACGCCGCCCTGGAGCGGGCACAACGAGTCGCCGCAGGTGAGCTGGCGCGTCGAGAGCACCTGCGCCTTGCCGCTCTTGACGCTGGCCGCGAGCGTGCCTTCAAGCAAGGCCGTGTGGTCGGAGTCCACGTCGCTCACCGCCAGGATGCCGCTTCGGTCGGCGAGCACGACGCCGCCGCCGAGGAGGCGCCGGAGTTGAGGGACTGCGCTCTGGGCGCTCGCCTGGGTG